>JAPLJL010000374.1 GCA_026388615.1 Pseudomonadota bacterium
ATTGGCCCCGGGCCACCCGCCTTCGATGTAGTGGATCCCAATCTCGGCCAGCCGTTCCGCGATGCGGATCTTGTCGATCACCGAGAAGGAGATTTCGGCCGCCTGGGCCCCGTCGCGAAGCGTGGTATCGTAGATTTCCACACTCCGGGGGCAATGATTTTGTTTTTCCTTAGCCATTTAACCAACCTTAATATTTAATCCCCCTTGGGTGAAATCAGCCCTTAGTTTTTTTTCCCGCTTTGGGGGACTGCTTTTCTTCCTCCAGGAAAGCGGCATGCAGGGCCCGGACCGCGAGCTCGGCGTATTTTTCCTCGATCAGGCAGGAGACCTTGATCTCGGAGGTGGAGATCATCAGGATATTGATCCTTTCTTTGGCCAGGGCCGAGAACATCCGGGCCGCCACCCCGGGCTGGCTATGCATTCCCGAACCGATAATGGAAACCTTGGCCACGTTCACGTCGGTTCTGACTTTCCCCGCCCCGAGTTCCCCGATGATCCCTTCCACCGTTTTCTGCGCCCGGGCCAGATCGGCCTTGGTGACGGTGAAGGTGATATCGGTGTAACCGGACTCGCTGACGTTCTGGACGATCATGTCGACCACCACGTTGGCATCGGCGACCGCCTGGAACAGCCGGGCCGCAATCCCCTGCCGGTCGGGGACATGGCTGACCGTGACCTTGGCCTCGTTCCGATCCGCGGCCACCCCGGAAACCACTAAGCTCTCCATGCCTTTCCCCTCCTTCATCAATGTCCCCCCGCCCTCGGTAAAGCTCGAGAGGGTCAGGACGGGCACGCGGAAACGTTTGGCCAATTCGACCGAGCGGGTCTGTAAAACCTTGGCCCCCATGCTGGCGAGTTCGAGCATTTCATCGTAGGAAACCCGGTCCAATCGGCGGGCCTTTTCGCAGATATTCGGATCGGCGGTATAAACACCGTCCACATCGGTGTAAATCTCGCAGAGGTCGGCCTTCAGCGCCGCCGCCACCGCCACCGCGGTGGTATCGGAGCCGCCCCGTCACAGGGTGGTGACATTGCCCTTCTCATCCACCCCCTGGAATCCGGCCACCACCGGGATAACCCCCTCGGCCAGAGCCTTCCGCAAGTTTTTCTCCCCCACCTGGAGGATGCGCGCCTTCGCAGAAGTGGAATTGGTCAAAATGGGAACCTGCAGGCCCAGGAAGGAGCGGGATTTTTCCCCCAGGGCCTGGATGGCCAGGGTTAAAAGCCCGATGGTGATCTGTTCCCCGGTGGAAACGACCTGATCGTACTCGCGGGTATCGTGGATTTCCGCGATCTTATTAACCAGCGCCACCAGCTTATTGGTCTCCCCCGACATGGCGGACACCACCACCACCACGGAATCACCCTTTCGTTTCCGGGCAACCACCTTCCGGGCCACGTTCTTGATCCGGTCGGAATCACCCACCGAAGTGCCACCGTATTTTTGTACGATTAAAGCCATGATTTATCCTAGCTCAAATAATTTCTCAGGTTGTCAGGTTCAAGGTTCAACGTTCAAGGTTTAGTAACCTCAGAAAATCTTTTGATGGATTCGATAAATTTCCTGCTTTCGGCATCTTCCGTCTTTAACCCTGAACCGTGAACCCTGAACGTGGAACTAAACTGAATTATTTTTGATTATTGGCCGGTATTTTGCAACCGCTTCGGGACAAACCGGGCGGGACCGGAAATAGTGATGCTGCGATCCTCCGCCCCGGTCATTTCAAAGACAATCTTAATCCAACTTTCCGGAAGATACGAGCGGGGGAGCCTTTCGCCCCACTCCACCACCGCGATCCCGTCCCCGCCCAGGTATTCCTCCAAACCCGTATTTTCCAGTCCGCGTAGGTCATCGATGCGATAAAGGTCGATGTGATAGATCGGAACCCGGGCCGGATAAATGTTCATAATAATAAATGAAGGACTGGTGATCAGATCCGGGTCCGCGATTCCCAAGCCCAGGGCCAGTCCTTTGGTAAAGACGGTTTTCCCGCTTCCGAGTTCGCCCGAAAGCAGGACCACCATACCGGGCTCGAGGACCTGGCCCAATTCCTTTCCAATCCGGAGGGTTTCTTCGGGAGAGGAGGAGATCAAGTTTGCTTTCATAATTTGTTCCGAAATGCCAAATGACTAATTCTCAATTTCTAATGTCTAATGAAATCCCAAACCTTAATTTCGAATGACTAATCCAGACGCTAAAAAACCAGGGTTCGATATTAGTCATAAAAATTAGGCATTGGTCATTAGAAATATTTGAACATTGATTAGAAATTCGTCATTAGAAATTAGACATTCTTGATTTGCTACTTTCCTTCTTTGATTTCCTTAATACAAAACGGGATTTCATCCGCCAGTTCCGAGGCCAGGATTCCCACCGGGCCCTGTCTCCCGGCGATCCGGTCCCCGGCCATCCCGTGCAGGTAAACCCCCAGGCAGGAAGCGTCCGAAAGAGACAGTCCCTGGGCCAGAAGCCCGCCGATCATTCCGGTCAGGACATCCCCCATTCCCCCCTGGGCCATCCCGCGATTGCCGGTGGGATTGATAAACACTTCTCCTCCCGGCCCGGCGATTACCGTCCGCGCCCCCTTTAAAACCACCCGGGTTTCCAGTTCCCGGGCCGCCTTCCGGGCCGAATCGATCCGGTCCGCCTGGATCTCGTCCGTACTGGTATTGAAGATCCGGGCCAGCTCGCCGGGATGGGGGGTGATCACTGTCTGGCTGGACTTTCCTTTTAAAAGAGCGCGGTTCCGGGCCAGATGGGTCAAGCCATCGGCATCAAGCAAAACCGGGACCCCGGATTTGGCGATTACCTCCCTGATGATTTCCCCCACCTCGGGGAGCGTAGAGATCCCCGGGCCGATGGCGAGGGCGGTTTTGCCTTCCAGGGCTTTTTCCAATTGGGAAAGCGCGTTTTTCGAAAGGGTTCCCGCTTCGGTTTCCGCGAGCGGTTCGGTCATTACCTCGGGAAGGCCGGCCACGACGATCGAGGTCAGGCTTTTCGGCAGCGCCACGGTAACCAGTCCGGTCCCGATTTTGAGGGCGCCCCGGGCGGCCAGACAGGCGGCCCCGGTCTTGCCCAGGGAACCCGCCAGGATTAAAAGGTGCCCATAATTTCCCTTATGGCTGGCCGGCAG
>JAPLJL010000228.1 GCA_026388615.1 Pseudomonadota bacterium
TAACCCTCTCTTTTTCCAACCACTTTGGTTAAAATCAAAAATGATAAATGGATTGGATATAGTTACGAAACAAATAATAAATAATTGAAACCAAACCAAAACATCGCCCTTCTCAAAACCGATCTGCTCTGCCGGGGGATCCGGGTTTCCGCATCGGAGCCTTATTACCGAGAACTGGTCCCGGCTGCATACGGGACTGAAGGTAAATCCCGGTCCGGGATCGCCGGGAGCGGGAAAAATTTTCTGCTTGAATATGGGGAAGCCGCCAACCTGGGGGTCAGGCAGTCTTTCCTGGAATCGTCCCCCTATGAATTCCGGATAAGCGAAGGGGAAGGCTGGATTTTAAAGGACGGGGAAAAAGTCCTGCGCGCTACCGTCCGGGCCCCGGCCTGGCATTCCACCGCCTGGTATGACCAGGTCCAGCTGCACGGCACCGGTTCTCTGGCCACCGCCCTGACCAATACCTGCATCTACAAATCCCGCCCCGGCGAAGGCTGCCGGTTCTGCATTATCGACATCGGCGGGAAGACGGTCCGGCACCAGCCGGAGGATCTGGCCCGGGCGATCCGGGAGATCGAGACCCATCCCGAACTGCGGCAGGCGGCGGACCTGGTCAAGAAGTACGGCGCGGCGCAGCCGGACCGGTATGTCCCTTCCGAGACGATCGAGCCGGTGGATATCAACATCAATTCCGGTACCGAGCCGGATGGGGGGATCGGCCTCTTCACCGAAGCGGTCGCGGCCATCCGGAGGATTTCCCGCCTGCCCATCGGGATCCAGGTTTGCCCGCTGGGCAAGCCCGAGCTCGAAAAACTCCGCTCGGCCGGCGTCACGGAGATCAGCTTCAACCTGGAAGTCTATCATGAGGACTTCCGCCGGAAGGTCATCCCCGGAAAGAACCATGCCCATCCCCGCGAAGAATATTTCCGGTCGATGGCGGAGGCCAGGGAAATTTTCGGGGAGAACCAGGTGGAATCCTGGATCATCATCGGCCTGGAGCCGGCGGAGGAAACCATCGCCGGGATGGAAGCGATCGCCCGGAGCGGGGGGATTCCACTGCCCAAGCCGTTCCGCCCGCTCCTCGGATCGGATTTCGCGGATCAGCCCCTCCCGCGTTTCGAAGACGCGGTGTCGGTCTACCGGGCCTGGCGGGAAATCATCCGCAAATACAAACTGGATCCGTCGGACACCCGGGCCGGTTGCGGAAGATGCAACGGGTGTTTTCCTCTGAGGGAGATTCTGGAATATGGAATGTAATAAGAATTGACGATTTACGAATGACGATTGACGAATGAAAATTAAGCAAATAGAAGTTTCAAATTTGAATAATTGGCTTTGGAATAAGGCTTTGTTTGGTGATTGCCCCTTTGGGGTTCATGTCCAGAGATCCCGTTCGGGGTCGAGAGAGAATTTAGTAATTGGTCATTGTTTGGTAATTGGTGCTTGGAATTTGGAATTTGAAATAGATCATTTTTATGGAATCTAAAAAACATTTCTGGTGGTGGTCGCCCTTACTGGTTCTCCTGGTCTGGGAACTAATCAGCCATCAGGGGTGGATCAATCCCCAGCTTCTCCCTCCCCTGGAATCGGTGGGGGGAGCTTTGGTGTCACTGTTTTCCTCGGGAGACCTGGTCAAACACCTGGGAATTTCTCTGTTGAGAGTGATCCTGGGATTCTCCCTGGCGACGGTGGCGGGCGTAAGCCTGGGCTTGGCCATGGGCTGGTTCAAATGGTGGCGGGGATTTTTTGACCCGCTGGTGGAAATCCTCAGGCCGATCCCACCCATGGCCTGGATTCCCCTGGCCATTCTCTGGATGGGCATCGGGGAAACCTCCAAGATTTATATCATTTTTTACGGGGCTTTTTTCCCCATCGTGATCAACACCACCCTGGGGGTGAAATCGATTGATGAAAATCTTTTGACGATGGCCCGGAGCATGAACCTCAGGGGCTGGCTGCTGTTTAAAGAGGTGATTTTC
>JAPLJL010000163.1 GCA_026388615.1 Pseudomonadota bacterium
ACCTGGTTTTCTGTTCCGGGCTCAGCCAGGGGATAATGGGCTCGGTTAGTCCCAGACCGTAAGCCGTATGGATAAGATCAGAAGGAAAAGGAAGGTAGTGAGCGCGAGGATCGAAGAAAATTTCTACCGGTGAAGGGTTGGATTTGCAATTTCCCAAAATCAAAATCAAGGCAGTCAGTTGAGTCAGGAGGACCCCCAGAAACAAACGGGATGTTATTTTTCGCCCGGTCATGTATATGATTGATAATGTACGAAAGATATGTTTCCTTGACAATATTTACTATAAATTATATAGAATTCAATAGGGTTTGATGCAGGGATGGGTCGAAATCTGACTATGAAAGTAATATCCAGGCTATTTTTAATCACGCTTTTTTTGACAATTAATTCCTGCGCCTCCGCGAAACTGGAAAAACGGGTGGGTGCTCTGGAAGCAGGAATATACGAATCCAAGGAGAGCAACAAGCGTTTAGTCAGTCAGCTTTCCGACCTGGAAAAACGACTGGGGGAAATCGATAATTCGATTTTTATTCTGAAAGATGCCGTAGATTCCACCTCGGAGGGGTTAAAGGAAATTAAAGAAAATCTGGCCGGGATTAAAAAAGCCGAGATTCCGAGCGGGGTGCCGATCCAGCCCGAGCCCGGTTTTGCTTCCCTGCCGGCCCCGGTCCAGAAGGTCGCCCCGGAAGCGAGCGAGCCGGAGGAAGCTGATCCGTTTTTGTTTTACCGGAAGGCTTACGGATATTTCCAGGCGGGCGAATATGAAACCGCCAAGGTGAAGTTTTCCCGGTTCGTTGCCCTTTTTCCGCGGCACGATTTAACCGACAACGCTCTTTACTGGCTGGGAGAATGCTATTATTCGCAAAAGGATTTCCAGTCGGCGATCCAGACGTTCGAACAGGTTTGCCGGGATTTTCCCGGAGGGAACAAGGTTCCAGATGCCCTTCTGAAATTGGGATATTCGTACCTTGCGGCCGGCAATCAGGGCCAGGCCCGGGAGGCAATCCAGAAATTGACCCGGGAATTTCCCCATTCGGAAGCGGCCAATAAAGCCAAAGAAAAACTTCATTTTTAGAGGGCGAAAGGAGAAAACATGAAATCAAGAATGACCACCTCGATTTTCTGGCTGGTGGGAATTTATCTGGCGTTAACCGCGGGCATCGCGGCGCAGGTTGCGTCCCAGGAGGAAATGGCGCCCCAGACCCGGGTTTACGTGGTCAAAGGCGGGGACACCTTGTGGGAAATCTCATCCCGTTTTCTTGACGGCCCCTGGTACTGGCCCCAGCTGTGGGCATTGAACCCTTATATTACGAACCCGCACCTGATTTACCCGGGTGAACCGATCGCTCTGGGGCAGGCTCCGCAGGTCCAGGTGGCACAGGCCCAGGTGGCACAGGCCCAGCCTCCTCAGGTGGTAGAGGAAGTGCCGGCTGCCGCCGCTCCGGCCCCGGAAGAGGCGGCCCCAGCCCCGGAGGCAGCAGTCCTGGTTCCGGAAACGGTGACGCTGGCCCCGGGCACCGCTGCTCCGGCTCCCGAAGCGGCCGCGGTCCCGGCCGCCGCCCCGATTCAGCCTGCGGCCGTCGAAACCGCCGCCCCGGAGGAATATGCCCCGGTAGAGGAGGAATTGCCCCCGCCGGTTTCCGGCGAAACCATTGGGATTCAGGAAACGGTTTACTACGCCAAGGTTACCAGCCGGGGATTCATTTCCCCGAATGAATTGGGGAAGATGGGCTTGATTGTCGGTTCTCACGAGGAAAAGATCATGTTTTCCGCTGGGGATGTGGTTTTCACCAACCTGGGGGAAAATTCCGGAGTAAAAGTCGGCGACCGTTTTTCCATTCTCGAACAGGGAAACAAGGTTTTCCACCCGCAGACTAAAAAGCTGATGGGCTATCAGGTGGAAATCATGGGGGACTTGGAAATCATGGAGCTGAACGGCCAGGTTTCGACCGCCAAGATCATTCATTCCGAGAACGTGGTTGCCAAGAGTAACTTCCTCCGCGCTTTCGAACCGGCGGTCAAGGAAATCGACTTGAAACAATTCTCGGGGCAGATCGATGGATTTGTCGTCGGAGCGCAGAACCCGGTAGAAAACTCCGTGGAGAAGGATATCATCTACCTGGATCGCGGGACGCGCGACGGTCTGGAGGTGGGAAATTTGATGCTGGTCTATCGCCCCAGCCAGAGCGTCCTGGAGCCGGGAACCAAAAAATCGCTGAAATTACCGCCGCGGCTGCTGGGAAAAGTTTTAATTGTCGACGTAAAGGATGGGACCTCCGCGGCGTTGATTACCTCCAGCCTGGATACGGTCAGGGTGGGGGATTGTTTCCGCAGCGGGGTATATTAGACGATCGGGATTTTCCCGGATCCGAGCGCGGCCAGAATTTTTTTCCCTCCGCAGTACCCAGACCCAGGCAGGGAAGAAGAGAACGCGAAGAAGGTTTTTTCTGTTTTTTTCGCGGTGAGTATTTCTTCGGAGGAGCGGAGCGAAATATATTGTCAGATTTTATAAAAGCGGCACCAGGGATTGAACATGTTTGAAGGCATCAACGATCGGCTCAACCAGGTCTTTCGAAAATTAAAGGGCTGGGGCAAACTCTCCGAGTCAAATATTGAGGAAACCCTGCGTGAGATCCGTCTGGCTTTTCTCGAGGCGGATGTTCATTACCAGGTCGTCAGTGATTTTCTGACCCAGGTTAAGACCCGGGCCCTGGGACAGGAGGTGATCGAGAGTCTCACCCCCGGGCAGCAATTCATCAAAATCGTCCGGGAGGAAATGATCCAGATCCTGGGGGGGAAAGGCCAGCCTCTGGATCTGGGGGGATCACCGCCCGTGGGAATCATGCTGGTCGGGCTGCAGGGGAGCGGAAAAACCACCACGGCGGCCAAGCTCGCGCACTATCTGAAAAAATCCAAGGGGCGCAATCCCCTGCTGGTGGCGTTTGACGCCCGGCGCCCGGCCGCCGAGGAACAGCTGGAGATCCTGGCCGGGCGGGTCGGGGCGGGCTTTTACCGGGCCCGGGAAGAAGCCGCGGCGGGCCGGGCGGACCAGGTGATTCCCCGAATCCGCGAGCGGGCCTTGACCGAGGGATACGACGTGGTGATCCTGGATACCGCGGGACGCCTGCATGTGGATCCGGAGCTGATGGCGGAACTCGCGGCCGTCCGGGACGTCCTGAAACCCCGGGAAACCCTGCTGGTGGTGGATGCGATGGTGGGGCAGGATTCCGTCCGGATGGTGCAGAACTTTTCGACCGGGGTGGGGGTGAGCGGAATCATCCTCTCCAAACTGGACGGAGATGCCCGAGGCGGAGCCGCCCTTTCCATCCGGGCCGCGGCGGGCATCCCGATCAAGTTTCTGGGAGTGGGGGAAAAGGATGATGATCTTGAGCTTTTCCACCCTGAACGCCTGGCCGATCGGATTCTCGGGATGGGAGACCTCCTGTCCCTGATTGAGAAAGCCGAATCGGTCTGGGAAGAGAAAGAAGTCCAAAAGGTTCAGAAAAAGCTGGCCTCCGGGGGATTGGACCTGGAGGATTTTCTCGAACAATTCCGGATGTTGAAGCGGATGGGGTCTTTTGAGTCGGTCCTGGCCATGGTTCCGGGCATGAAGAAACTGGCCCCCAATCCCGAAGAGATGCAGAGGGCGGAAAAGGAAATCTCCCGTTTCGAAGCCATTATCAATTCCATGACCCGGAACGAAAGACGGAACCCGGTTTTGATCAACGGTTCCCGTCGGCGCCGGATCGCGGCGGGGAGCGGGACCTCCCCGGCGGACGTCAACCGGTTGCTGAAGCGTTTCCAGGAAATGAAGAAAATCCTGAAAGTAAAACCGGGGCACAGGCCGGGGAGGATGGCTTTTCCTTTCCAAAACGGTTTTAATATCTAACTAATTTTACTCTAGACCAGTTAGCGAAAGCGGAGGGCAAAATGGTAAAAATCAGATTGTTTCGGGTGGGGGGAAAATCCAAACCCTTTTATCGGATTGTCGCGGCCGATTCCCGGTCTCCCCGGAGTGGGAGGTTTATCGAGCGGCTCGGTTCCTATGATCCCAAGGGTAATCCCGCCAAGGTAGTCCTGAAAGCGGAGCGGATTCGCCACTGGCTGGCCCAGGGGGCCCTGCCGACGAAGACCGTGGAGGTGATCCTCCGGAAGGAGGGTTACTATCGCAAACCGGAATCAACGGACCCAGGCCCGGAGATGAAGGAGAGCAAATGAGGGAACTGGTTGAGTACCTGACTCAACTTCTGGTGAATAATATCAAAGAGGTGGAGATCAAGGAGGTGGACGGGGAATCCACCCTGATCATCGAGCTCAAGGTGCCCCAGGACGAAGTCGGCCGGGTAATCGGACGGGAAGGGAAGACGGCCCGGGCGATCCGGACGATTCTGTCGGCCGCCGGCGCCAAGACGAAAAAAAAGGTGGTCCTGGAGATAATCCCGAAGTGATCAAATTCCGGAAAGGGGTTTTTGCGAAGCCGGGGGAGCCCGGGAGTTGGCCGCCGCCGACCGGTCGAAAGTCGGCCTGAGGGCGGGCCGTGAAAGATTTTCCCTCCCGAATCGAGTTCGTGATTTTAACCCTCTTCCCCCACTACTTTGATTCGCCGTTTTCCGAGTCCATATTATCCAAGGCCCAAGCCAAGGGGATTATTCAGGTGAAGGTGGTGGATATCAGGGATTTCGCCGAAGGCCGGCACCGGGTTGCCGATGACTATCCTTTCGGCGGAGGGGAAGGCATGGTGCTCAAGGTGGAACCCATCGCCCGGGCGCTGGAGCAGGTCCGCCGGGACTCTTCCGATCCCCCGCGGGTCATCCTGCTCAGTCCCCAGGGGCAATTATTCACCCAGGAGCGGGCGCGGGAACTGGCTCGGGAAAAGAAGCTGGTCATAATTTGCGGACACTATGAAGGGGTGGATGAGCGGGTGGCGGAACATTTCGTGGATCAGGAGATATCTATTGGTGATTACATCCTTTCCGGAGGCGAGGTCGCGGCGCTGGTGCTGGTGGAAGCGGTGGCCCGCCTGTCCCCCGGGGTTTTGGGAAATCCCCTGAGCCCGGATCACGACTCGTTAGAGGGAGGGGTGCTGAAACATCCGGTTTATACCCGTCCGGCGGATTACGCGGGTTTCCCGGTTCCCCCGGTGCTTTTCAGCGGCGATCATCGTAAAATTGAGGAATGGCAAAGGAAAGAGGCCTTGCGGCGAACCCGGAATCGCCGCCCCGATCTTTTAGCCCAAGTGAGCTTGTCCGAGTCTGACCAGGAACTTCTGGCGGAAATCGAAGCGGAAGAAAGAGAAAAAGGAGGCAAAGATGAACCTGATTCAGAAAATTGAAAACGAATCCCTGCGCACAGGCTTGCCGGGGATCAGACCGGGTGACACGGTGCGCGTTCATTCTCGGATCAAGGAAGGGGACAAGGAAAGGGTCCAGGTATTCGAAGGAGTGGTAATCTCGAAGCAGGGGAGCAGCAACCGGGCCTGTTTTACCGTGAGAAAACTGTCTTACGGCGTGGGGGTGGAAAGAATTTTCCCGTTGCATTCGCCCCTGCTGGAAAAGATAGAGGTGGTGTCGTCGGGGAAGGTCAGGCGGGCCCGGCTTTATTATCTCCGGGAACGCAAAGGCAAGGCCGCCAAGATCCGGCCGGTTCAAACCGACTGAAATATTCCGCGGCTACGGGCGGACAAGTTTTTGGGTTTTAACCTTGGAATTTGTCGAAATAATCGTCCAGGGCATAGGTCCTTTTCCCAAGCCCTACAAGCTGGTTTTCAGCCCCGGTTACAATCTGATCCTCGGGGGCAACGAAACCGGCAAAACCCTTATTTATCAACTGGTGACCGCGGTAATCGATCCGGATCGGTTTTCCGCGATCAAGGCCGGGGTCCCGATCGGGGAGGGCGGAGAAATCGCGCCCCGGGCGGGGATCCGCTTCCGGGGCCAGGACCGGGAATATCGGGTCATCCGGGATTTCAAAACCGGAGACCTGGCGATCAATCAGCTGGATCGGGAAACCCAGGAATGGAAGCTGGTGGACCGCAATCCGGAGACCTGGAAAAAATTATGGAAAAAGGAGGCCGGGGTCTCCACCACCGATTACCTCCAGTTTTTTGCCCTGGACAAGTTTGAGTTCGCCCAGGTTCCGGATTCCCGGAAGGTCCAGGCCCCGGCCCCGGAAAAGAAATCCCCTGTCGCCGTTGCTTTCACTGCCCCCGCGCCGAAGAACCAGGCGGAAAAGGAGCAGAAAATAAAGACCCTGAAGGAAGACCTGGCGCGGGCGGAGGAGATCGAGCGGATTGAGTTCGAGCTGGATGGTCTGCACACCCAGGTTTTCCAGATCGAGGAAAAAAGCAAAGGCATCCCCGCCTTGGAGGAAAAGATCCAGGAAGCGGCGGAAAAGCTGAAAAAGTATGCCGGCTACGAGGAACTTCCTGCCGATCTGGAAGCCAAAATTGCAGCCTTTAAAAAACTCAACACCCAGAAGTCGGAGGAACTCGGCAAGCTCGAGGAAGACCGGAAACAGGTGGAAGCCGAGCTGGGAATATACTCCCAGAAAGCGGATTTCTACCGGGAGCCGATTTTCATCGCCGGGGCGGCGGCGGCTTTTCTCGCCCTGGTGGCCTCGCTGGCGTTTCCCAGCCTGCACCGGTTGATCACGGCCCCCTTTCTTTTTGGCGGGGCGGGGGCCGGCTTTTACTCGCTCTGGAAATTCTGGGCCAGCAAGGAGAAAACGGCCAAGCTCAAGGAGCAGATGGCCGGCTGGGACGAAAAAACCCGGGTGATTGAAAAACGTTTCGAAATCGAGGGAAGCTTCATCCGGCGCCTGCTGGAAAAAACCGGGGCTATTATCCCGGAGGAAATCCTGGCCCGGCAGAAGGAATACCGGGCCGTGCTGGCGGAAAAGAAAAAGTGGGATCAGGATAAGGCCGATTATCTGTCCCGGGTCAACCTGAACGAGGCGGAAGCCCAGAAAGCCCAGTTCAAGATCGAAATCGATAAAAGGCAGAGTCAGCTCCTGGAGATGGGCGGGGTGGCCATGGATCCGATGGAGATGAGAAGGGAAATCAAGCGCCTGGAATCCACGCTGGGGACGGCCGGCCCGGAGGGCGGGATCGAACAGGTCGAGGACCTGGGAGGTTTT
>JAPLJL010000317.1 GCA_026388615.1 Pseudomonadota bacterium
CCTCACCCACGAGGGGAGAGGGTGAAATTATTAGATGCTGTCCAACTATTGCGTAGCGGCCCGATTTACTTGTCCCGACCTCAGAGGGATTTATCCCGACAACGGAGGGATCGGGCGCTTTTGAAAAAACGCCGATGAATCGGCAGACGACAAAACCACCTCATCAAACCCGCCGATAAATCGGCAAGCTACAAAAACGTCCGGATGGATTCAACAGCGTTTTTCGGGCTTAAGCGTATTTTATTTCGCAACCTAAAGGTTGCGGCTACCATGTTATTTTAAATTTTGGATTAGAGATTTGTTTGGAGTTTGGGATTTAGTTATTGGGATTTGTTTTTGTTCAGTGTTTCCCGAATCTGCGAGATCATTCCCTGCAGAATTTTGATCTCCTGTTCGGAAAGGCCGGAGCGGTAATACATCCTCCGGATTTTTACCATCATCCGGGTCGGGTCATCCTCGCGGAGAAAACCTATTTCCTTCAACAAAACCTCGAACCTCTTGAACATTGATTCCAGATTCCGGGTCGTGGCCAGCCGGGGAATGTCCTTTTCCCGCAGAGCCAGCATTAAATCGTAGCCCACGATCGCCACCGCCTGGGCCAGATTGAAGGAATCATTAGCGGAAGGAGACGGAATCCTTACCACCCAGCGGCAAAGCTTGAGCTCCCGGGTGGTCAAGCCCCTATCCTCGGGCCCGAAAACCACTCCGACCTGATTGACCCGGGCCAGGGGCGCCGCCATGTCGGCCATCTCCCGCGGAACGATGGCATGACCACGCTGGATGCCTTTTCTCCGGGTGGTCCCGACCACCAGGCCCATCTCGTCCACTGCCTCCGCCAGGCTGGAATAAACCCTGGCGTTTTCCAGAATCTTCTGGGACTGATTCGCCCACTTCCGGGCCTCATCGCCGATTTTCACCCGCGGGTTGACCAGAGCCAGGCGGGAGAATCCCAGGTTGTCCAGGGCCCGGGCCGCCGCGCCCAGGTTGCCTTCATATTTGGTCTCCACCAAAATGAAATGTACCTTCTGGAAAGCGTTCATAAGTCCTCTTTCGGCTGCCATAAGTCAGATACAGGCGCTGTTTGTTCTGCCATCCATCATGCCGTCATTGCGAGCCCCACCTCTGGCGGGGCGTGGCAATCTCGATTTTCGTTATCCTTTTTTTCTTTAAAACCTCAATGATTGCTTTTTTTCTCTCGACACAATGGACACAATGAACCCAATTGACTCGATGAACATCTTTACTCCTTCCCCCCTGCTCCTTGCTCTTTGCTCTTTGCTTATTAATAAGGTTTGACCTATCCTGGCCTGAAATTTATAATAACGGCGTTCTCAACATAATTACAAACCTTTTGTAGAAAGGAGGCTGTAGATATGGCAATCAAAGTTGGTATCAGCGGATTCGGCCGAATCGGCCGGCTGGTTTTCCGGGCCGCGCTGGAAAACAAGGACATTGAGGTGGTGGCGATCAATGATATCGCGGACATTGGGACCATGGCCCACCTGCTGAAATACGACTCCATCCACGGCCATTGCCCCGCCAAGGTCGAAGTGGCGGACAACACCCTGATCGTAGGCGGCCGGAAAATCCAGGTCTTCGCCAAGAAAGACCCGGCCGAGCTTCCCTGGAAGGACCTCGGAGTCAAGGTAGCCCTGGAATGTTCCGGGAAATTCGTGGACCGGGCCGGAGCGGAAAAGCACTTGAAGGCCGGCGCCCAGAAAGTCATTATCTCCGCCCCCGCCAAGGACCCGGACATCACCATCGTGATCGGGGTCAATGATGACAAGTATGACAAGAGCAAGCACCACATCCTTTCCAACGCCAGTTGCACCACCAACTGCCTGGCCCCTGTGGCCAAGGTGATAAACGAAAAGTTCAAAATCAACTACGGCCTGATGACCACCATCCACGCCTACACCAATGACCAGGTGCTCCAGGACGCTCCCCACAAGGACCTCCGCCGGGCCCGCGCCGGCGCGCTTTCCATGATCCCCACCACCACTGGAGCCGCCAAGGCGGTCGGGGAAGTCCTGCCCGAGCTTAAGGGCAAACTCGACGGCATGTCCATGCGGGTTCCCACCCCCAACGTCTCGGTCGTGGACGTGGTCCTGATGGTGGACAAGGACACCAATGAAAAGGAAGTCAACGAGGCCCTGATCGCCGCCAGCGAGGGAAAACTCAAGGGTATCCTCGCCTGCTCCAAGGAGCCCCTGGTTTCCGTCGATTTCAACGGCGACACCCACTCCTCCATCGTCGATATCCCCTCCACCCGGGTCATGGAAAAACGTATGGTCAAGATCCTCTCCTGGTATGACAACGAAATCGGCTTCTCCTACCGGATGTGTGACCTGACCAAACTGATCGGGAGCTAGTTAAGGGCTTATTGGTAAATCGGCACTCGAATTTTCATCGGATCGTCATTG
>JAPLJL010000199.1 GCA_026388615.1 Pseudomonadota bacterium
ATCGGGCCGAGCAGGAGGATCCACCCGGCTAAAACAGCGAGGATGGTCAGGGGGAACTGGGCCATGATGAAAGTCTCGACCCTGACCTCGAGGAGCCGGACCGAGAGAAGCATCCCGGGATAGAGCGGAAGCCAGTATTCCCAGATATGCCGGAACCAGTAGTTGATGATGGTTTTCCGTTCGGGTGATAGTCCCCGGTCCGGCAGGGCTGCCTCCAGCATCGGGGCGGAAAAAAGTGCTCCACCCGGCATGGGCAAAAGGCCGATCAGGGCCGGCAGGGAAACGGTGAAAGCTTTCTGGCTCCGGAATACCCCCCGGAAGCTTTCCACAATCCGGGAAAGCTGGCCGGAGGTTTTCATCAGGTGGGCAAGGATCAAGATCTCGGTAACCACCGCCACCAGGGCGAGGGTCGGGTAATCAGAGGATTCCCGGACGATGACCATGAAAATGGAAATAACCGGAACCCGGGTCCAGATTCCGAGAAAAATAGTGCCGAGAAAAAGGGCGATAGAGAGGTGAACCCGGACCTGGTTTAAAAAAAGAATCAGGCCGAAGGCGACCAGGACCTTGAACAGCGCGGGAAGATTTATCAAATAATCCATATTTGGTAAGATATTTTCTCTTCCGGGCGAATCTTTTTATGTAAACCTTTGCTGCCCAGTTCAGTTAAAGGCCCGTTCGGGGACCGGGCCCTACCTGAAATGCAGGGTGCGTTCCCCCTGGCCGACACGAGCTGTCGGCTCGGGCAGGCGGGCAGGCCGAACGCACCGGCAAAGGAATTTTCATTCATATGTAGAAAATTTTCCAGATAACTATAAAATATATGATAAACAAGGTTTATCGGTTGCGGTTGGGCGGCTCGTTTCGGTTGGGTTTTACGTTTACAGTGTTTAATCAAGCCGCTGGACGTTACCCGCAGGGCATGACGATCACCGCCCTTGGCGGGATTCCGCCAGAGGCGGAAGCAGCCTGACCTATCACCGTAATCCGATCATTAAAAATTCTTTTTAAGAAATTGAAATTTAGAAATTTGAATTCAAGGAGGATAAGCGTGCGAAAATCACTGCTTTTTTTGGTCTTGAGTCTATCTCTGTCTTTCCCGGCCCTGGCCCGCGAAAACACCGGTGATCTCGCGGTTATGGAAATATTTTTTACCGGGAAGGAATTAACCCGGCAGCAGTTGGGCTTTCTCTCCGATGATATCCGGGAAAAAGCGGTGGAGATCACTAATTTCCGGGTGATGAGCAAGGATAATCTCTTCGCCATCCTGAAAGACAAAAAAATCGGACCGTGCTGGCGAAAGTGGCGGACAAGCTTCGGATTCAGCCTCAGGGCTTCGGCGCCCTGGAAATCAATACCCAGCCGGAAAAATGCCGGATTTTCATCGACTCGGAGGATTGCGGCATCTCACCCCGGATCATCGAGAGCATTCCCGCCGGAAGCCGGGCTGTGGTCTTGGCCCGGGACGGTTATGTCACCGCCTCCGTCGAGGTCAATATCGAGAAGGGGAAGAAACTGGTTTTAAATAGAACCCTGGATCCCCAGACGGGAAGCATTCTTCTGAACGTCGGAGACAATTCCCTGTCGATCGAGCAGGAAAAAACCTCGGTTTATCTGGACGGCACTTATATCGGGGTCATGCCCCGGGCCGGAAAAATATTGAAAATTGAAAACATTTTAATCGGCCGGCATAAACTCCGGGTTGAACATCCGGACTACGAACCGGAGGAGGAGAGCATTGAGGTCCGCCATCACGCTACCGAAGAGGCCAACCTGAAACTGCAGGGAAAACCGGGAAAAATATTGATCGCTTCCACCCCGTTGCGGGCCCGGGTTTACCTGGCTGGAGCCCAGCGGGGGGAAACCCCGTATGCCGGGAACCTACCCCCGGGCCGTCACCGGATTAAGGTGGATTTGCCGGGATACCAGCCCAAGGATCTGGAAATCGAGATCAGGCCGAACCGGCCCCAGAGCGTTTCCCTGGAACTGGAAGCCCTGGCCCCGGGGCAGAAAGCCGCCGGGGCGGGAAGAATGGTTTTAATCCCGGCCGGGGATTTCATGATGGGGTGCAACGAGGTCTACGACCATCAATGCGAAAACGATGAGAAACCTTACCGCCGGGTTTACCTAGATGCATATTTCATCGATAAATTCCTGGTTACCGTCGGTGAGTATGAGGAGTGTGTGGCGGCGGGCAATTGCAGTATGCCCGACCGGGGAGGGTACTGCAATTGGGAGAAGGACGGGCGGGATGACCATCCGGTGAACTGCGTGGATTGGCGCCAGGCTGATAACTACTGCCAATGGAAGGGAGAACGCCTCCCGACCGAGGCGGAGTGGGAGAAAGCGGCCCGCGGGACCGAGGGCCTGATTTATCCCTGGGGAAACGATTTTGATTGCCAGAGCCAGGACCAGGAAGAATCCCGCCTGAAATCGCTCTCGGTTCTGGGCGGCAAGGATCGGGACCGGTTTGAAGATACCACGCCGGTTTCCTGCTTTATCTCCGGCCTTTCTCCGTATGGACTCTTTGACATGGCGGGGAATGTCTGGGAGTGGATCCGGGATTGGTACGGGGAAAAATATTACCAGGATTCCCCGTCCCGCAATCCCCAGGGCCCGCCCCTAGGAACCCTGCGCGGGATTCGCGGAGGCTCCTGGTATAACAGTATCCCGGCGAATTTCCGCTCCTCCAACCGGAACTCCCAGGATTTGCTGAGCCGGAGAGCTTATATCGGGTTTCGCTGTGCGAAGTGAAATTGCCTTGTCCCAATTAAGGTGCAAAGATAAGCCGACTTCTGAAAGGAGAAAGGAAATGAAAAAAACCGGATTTATTATTGGATTGGCGGTGAGCTCGGCCATGTTGTTTTTGGGCGGGCCGGCCCGGGCCCAGACCCCGGAGCCGAAAGCCCCCGACCCGGGATATTCGACCGTCTCGGACAAAGGCATCACCCTGCAGTGGAAGGTGGAAGGGGAAATGCTGAAGGTAAAGGTCAGCGCCCCGACGACCGGCTGGGTGGCGGCCGGATTCGATCCTGCCCGTTTGATGAAGGGTGCCAATATCATTATCGGATTCGTCAAGGACGGGAAAGCGGTAATCCGGGATGATTTCGGGAGCGGCATGATGTCCCACCAGTCGGACCTTGACCTCAAGGGTAAGGACAATGTTGCCGACCCGGCCGGGAAAGAGGAGAACGGGGTCACCGAGATCGGGTTCACCATTCCGCTGAATTCCGGCGACGATAAGGATAAACCCCTCGTAGTCGGGAAAACTTACAAGGTGATCCTGGCGGCCGGGGCCAATGACGCAGATGATTTTACTTCCCGGCATAAAAAGATCGGCAGCGTGGAAATAAAGCTGTAATTTGTTAAATCGTCATTCCTGCCCTTCGGCTTCGCTCAGGATAAACTCCAGCAGGAATCCAGATTTTTCTAAGCGGCGCTGGATCCCCGCTCAATTTAATCCCGCCTGCGGCGGGGCGGGGATGACGAATATGCTGCTTACGGGGGTATCCAAGATGAAAAAACTGGTAATTGCATTACTTGTTTTCCTGATTCCCTCATCCCTTCCCGCCTTTGAACAGGCAATGCCTTCCCTTAAGGTTCCCACCAACCTCGAGGCCCAGGAGGGGGAGTTCAGGATCCTTCACCGTTTTATCGGACCGGTAAACCATCAAACCGTCGATACCGCGATCGGGATGACCGAGGGTGCGTTTGTCAATCTCGGGCTCAGGTATCTGATCTGGTCGAAGCTGGAAGCCAATTTTTCCTACCAGACCAGGACCCGGGAGTATATCACCGGGCTCAGTTATGCCTACTTCATCCCCCAGGCCCATCTGCGCGCCCAGCTGGATGGACAGTTCTTCAGTTATAAAGATTCGAAGCGGAAAAATAATTATTTCGGTCTTTTATCTCTCCAGAGCGAACCGATCCTGAAAAGGGTGTCGCCAGTGATCAATTTCGGATATGACGGTTACAATCACAGGTTCGGACCCGGGTTTGGGATCAATATAATAATAATTAAAAAGTTTGAAATTATTGGAGAATATTATCCGGTCTGGAAAAAGGATAAAAATCCTCTCCTGGGTTCGAAAAACGCTTTCGCTTTCGGGTTGAAGGATAACACCGCCGGGCATCATTTCATGCTGCTCCTGACCAATAGCTGGGCAACCGAGCCGAGGCGCCAGATGCT
>JAPLJL010000107.1 GCA_026388615.1 Pseudomonadota bacterium
TCCCGGTTCGGGCCCCACGGTCGTGCTTTTGCACGGCTTCGGTTCCTCCGCCTACACCTGGGAGGGGGTGATCCCGTACCTGAAGCAAAAAGGCTTTCACTTATACGCGCTCGACATGAAGGGCTTCGGCTGGTCGGACAAGCCCAAGGGCGCCGATTACTCCCCCTTTACGCTTCTTAAGGAAATCAACGCTTTAATGGAAGCGCTCGGGCTCAAGCAGGTGATTTTCGTGGGGAACTCCCTCGGGGGCGGGATCGGCACGCTGATGGCGCTCGAACACCCCGATAAGATCGAGCGCCTGATCCTGGTGGACGCCGGCGGGTATCCGATGGAGCTTCCCTCGATTATCAACCTGGCCCGGGTGCCTCTGGCGGCCGAAACCCTGAAGCTCTTTTTCGGGCGCTGGGTGATCCGCTGGAACCTCAGCGAGGTCATGTTCGCCGAAGAACTCATGACCGGCCGGCAGGTGGATGCCTACTTCGACCGGCTGCGGAGCGAGGGCGCCATCGACGCCATGATCAAGCTGGCCCGAGCGATTGATTTCAACGCTTTCGAGCCTTACCTCGCCCGAAATCAGGAGATTAAAATCCCGGTGCTGATCATCTGGGGGGAGGAGGACAAATGGGTGCCGCTCTCGATCGGCTACCATTTCCGGCAGGATATCCCCGGATCCAAGTTGGTGATCATCCCCAAGTGCGGGCATATTGCCCAAGAGGAATACCCGAAACTGACCGCGGAATACATCATCGGTTTTATCGAAGGAAAAATCCCGTCCGGACCGGCTGTTTATTGATCAGGAAGAAGGAAAGGTGAAAGGTCAAAGTTGAAAGGTGGAAGGGCGGGAGGAAAAGACATGAAAAAAGGAATCGGGAGAAGGGATTTCCTGGGAAAAAGCGGGAAAGTCCTGCTCGCGGCTGGTCTCTCACGCCTGGGCGCCGCCGCGCCGGTTTTTGCCGCCGTTCCGTCCGTCCAGACCCAGTCAGATTGCTTTGTCTTCCCGGCTGCCCCCAATGTCATCGAAGAAGCCCCGNNNGCTCGGTTTCTTCCGGACTCCGGTAAGGGAAATGAATCTCTCCGAAGCCCGGATCTTGAAAAGCTGGCCCCGGAGCTTCCCCGAGTTCATCGGTTACGGGATCACCCATCCCGACTGGTATTTCGGGACGATCATCATCGATCCCAAGATGTTTCCTTTTATCTCCTCCATTTACGCTTATGACCGCCGCTCGGGCCGGCTGTTTTCCCACGACCGGCTCGCCTTCGGGAGGCGGGGCCAAGTGGCGAAAAACACCTGGAACGGCGAATCGTTCGTGGTCGAGTCAGACTTCATGATCCGCTTCCGCCACCACCTGGAGGACGGGTATCACGAGATTTCGATCGATATCCCGAAGGATCACGACAAACCCGCCCTGAAGGCCGATCTGAAAATGACGCTCGACCTGAATTATTTTCAGCCCCTGACGGTCAGCATGCTGGTGGAACCTCGCTACTGGGGTTACACGCAGAAGGCCTTGCTGCCGATTTCCGGCGAAATGACCATCGGAAGCGAAAAAATCACCTTCGATCCCCGGCGCGACCTAGCCGCCCTGGATGAAAGCCGGAACCTCACCCCCTTCCGGTACGGCTGGACCTGGGGCACCTGCGCCGGTTTTGACGGAACGAACGGTATTGTGGGAATGAACGCCGGGGTCCGCACCGAGGTATCCGACGGCGAGCGCTGGAACGAGAACTGCGCCTGGTTCGACGGGAAAATCTCCCTGCTGGGGGATGTCGCCTGGGATCTGGACCCGGCCAACCCGAAAAAGCCCTGGAGGCTGAAAGACAAGCGTGGCCGGCTCGACTTGGAATACTACCCGGAAGGAAAGAAAAGCATCGGCTCGAGATCAATCGGCGCGGGGTATTTCCAGACCTGCGGCCAATACGAGGGAACCCTGCAGGACGAGTCGGGCAGGTCTCACTTACTCAAATCCTGTTACGGGGTGGCCGAACAGGGGATGATGGGGTGGCCGTGAGCGGCAGGACGACCGCGGACCACCGACCGCCGACCGCAGTCAAAATATTGACGATTGTAGATTGACGATTGACGATTTTTTTCTTTGGTCTTCAATCTACAATCGTAAATCGTCAATCGTAAATTACCCATGACCTTCCTACTGCCACCATTGCCCGATGAAGAAAATCCGGGAGTCGTTTCCGGAAAAGACCGCAGATTGGCAGAGGAACCCGGGGGGAAAATAACCGGGGGCGATGTCTCGGTTGTCAGTGCCGTCCGGGTTGATCGTGTACGGATGGTAAACCCCCTGGCCGTTGATCGAGGCAACGATGTATAAGATTTTATCTCCCGCATGGGACCAGGTCGGCAGACCCTGAGCATAGCCGGTGCCGGTCAGGCGGGTTTCTCCGGAGCCGTCGGAGTTAATCACAAAAATATTGTAGCCCCCATGGGTCACGCTGACGTCTTCCAGGCGTTCGAAGGTGATCTTCGAGCCATCCGGGCTTAACGCGGGATCGTAATCGCCGACCGGCAGGTTCGCGTTTCCCCAGGTCCCGGCGCTGGGGGGATTGGTAATGAGGGCGGGCGCGGTCCCATCGTCGTTAATTCCCCAGATTTTAAACCCCGAGGTGAAGGCGATCCGATTGCCCGCCCAGCTTAGGTCGGCGTCATGGGAGCCGGAATCATATAACCGCTGCGCATTCGACCCGTCGGCGTTCATCACGTAAATATCGAGGTCATTCTGCCGCAGGGAGAGAAAGGCGATGCGGGTCCCGTCGGGTGACCAGGCCGGATATAGATCCCAGAATGAGTTGTCGGTTAGTCTCCGGAATCCGGTTCCATCCACGCCGACAGAGCAGATTTCCAGCTGCTCATCCGACGTGCCGCCGATCCTCTGGGCGAAAACGAAACGGTCTCCGGCCTGGTTAAGACGCAGAACTGAAAAGATCTCGTCGTCCGAGCTGTAGATCAGGGAGACATCCTGGGTCGAGAGATCCAGCGAGTAGATTCCCCATTGCCCCTCGCGGGGCACATGCTTCTTATCTTCTCCCCCGCAGCCCGTCAGGCACAGGATGAGAAGCCAGGCGAAGGCCAACTTAAATAACACCGGTTGGGCTGTGGCCATTTCCCTCCCGGTTCCCGGGCTCATGGCCGGTGTTCGGGCTTGACCGGGATCCTGGCCTCGCAGGGGACATTGACCGAGCAGAGGCCGCAGCCGTAAATAAAAATATGATAATTTTTATTGCAGTGCCGGAGGGATTTCGCCACCCGGCCGTAGCAGGTTTCCTTGTTGTGCCCGTTGATATCAATCGCCCCGACCGGGCATCTTGGGGCGCATTTCAAGCATTCAATTCCCTGATATTGCAGACAGTAAGCGTGAATGTCTTCCGGTCTTGAACGGTTGGGCTTCAGTTTCCGATGAACAACAAAGCTTCCCACCCGATGGGCGCACCCTTTTTCCGTAATTAACAGGTCATTCTTGCCAAAAGTTCCCAATCCGGCCGCGTAGGCAATATGCCGGTGCGACCAGGGCGACGCCCAGCCGACCTTCGGGTAGCGCTGTTTTCTGAACATCGGTGTGACGTCCGGGGAAACAGCCAAAATTCCTTTGCCCATCAGGAGAGCAACCAGCTCGCGGACCAGGA
>JAPLJL010000202.1 GCA_026388615.1 Pseudomonadota bacterium
GCTGGTCGATACCGTGGACGATTTCACCGGGGCGGCCACCTACCTGGCCATCGCCCGGGATTCGAAAATAAATCTTTTCATTTAATATCGAAAAATGCGGTTGATATTTCCGAATATCTTGTAGTTGCCCGATTTATCGAGCGCTTTTAAAAACCGCCGATGAATCGGCAGACTACAAAAAATCCCTTCATAAAAGATGATTTAATTAATTAAACAGCGATTAAGAAATGAAACCGAATAAAACCGTAGACTGCATCGGCCTTTTCTGCCCGATGCCGATCGTAAAAACCAAGGAAGAAATCGAGGGGATGAAATCCGGGGAGATCCTGGAAATAATTGCCGACGACCCCGGTTTTGAGAAGGACCTGCCCGCCTGGTGCGGGATGACCGGGGAGCAGTTTTTGGAGATGAAAAAAGAAGGCGGACTGCTCAAAGGCTATGTGAAAAAGAAATAAGACTGTCATTGCGAGCCCGAGCTTGCCGAGGGCGTGGCAATCTTTATTGTTTTTGTCGATGCAGGGGAGCCCCATCGTGGGCTCCAAATTTTATGAAGGTTAATGAAATTCGGGAACGTTGGAAAAGGTGGACCGACCGGCTCAAGGTTGAAACCTACGCCATCTACCTGGCGATCAAAGATCCCCGGACTCCCTGGTACGCCAGGCTTTTGGCAGTTGCCGTCGTGGGTTATGCCTTCAGCCCGATCGACCTGATCCCGGATTTTATCCCGGTCCTCGGGTACCTGGACGATCTGGTCCTGATCCCTCTTGGGATTATCCTGGTTCGGAAGCTGATCCCGGAAGATGTTCTGGCCGACTGCCGGGAAAAATCACGGGAAGCAATCGGGCGGGGAAAACCCACGAACTGGATCGCCGCGGGGGTGATCATTATTATTTGGTTGCTGATGGCGGGATTGATTGCCTATTATGTGATCGGTTATATACGGAAATGATGAGTAGAGTCCTTTTTTTGATTTGTCATTGCGAGCCCCGCTTTTTGGGGCGTGGCAATCTCTCGAACCGGAAGGAGAAAAAATGACGACCTTGAGCGAAAGAATTCTCGGCTGCTGGAGAATGGTTTCCTACGAATTTAAAGGCCCGGATGGTCCGATCCCCCACGCCTGGGGCAAGGATCCCGTCGGGATCGCGATCATCGATAAAAGCGGCTACATGTCCGTCCAGATCATGCGCCGCGACCGCCCGCTTCTCGCCGGCAAGTCTTCGACCCCGGAGACAATCAAGGCCGCTTTTCAGGGATATACCGCGTATTTCGGCCCCTACCAGGTGAATGAGAAGGACGGCACTTTTACCACCCGCGTGGAGGGCGCCGTGATCCCGGACTGGGTGGGGGGAGAGCAGTTCCGCTACGCGGAGGTTTCGGATACCCAGATAATTTTTCGTACCCCGCCGGTCCGGGTAGGAAAGACCGAGGCGGTGGGAAGGCTGGTCTGGGAGAAAATAAAATAGATAGCAAGAATCAGGTCATAGGTGATGGGTGATCCTCCTACGCCAAGGCTCTGTAGGACAGGTAGGTCATAGGTGAAAGATCAAAGGGTAAGGAAGATTTGTAGTTGCCCGATTCATCGGGCTATTTAAAGGTTAGTAACCAGTTATCATTTGTTTTTTATTATCCTGATCTATTCTTTTTTTTCATCCTGAGTGTTTTTTTGTCATCCTGAGCATTTCCTTTTTTGTCATCCTGAGCGTCAGCGAAGGATCTGGTTTTAAATCTTTCCAACGAAGAATGACAGCATAAAAAATCAGAGGCCGGATCATCTGATCCGGCCTCCGTGTTTTGTTCTGGTTTGCTTTCTCTCTCCGCTTTTGTTTTCTGCCTCTTTTCTCTAACCCATCACCTATGACCCATCACCCATCACCCATCACCTGGTTAATTAGAACTTCCCGAACTTGAACGTCAGCGTCCCGGTGACCCCGCTCAGGTCCATGTAATCGTATTCATAGAATTCATCGCCGGCGACTAGCCGGTACCCCAGGCCGAGATCGATCCGGAAGAACTTGGTGACATTCATTTCCAGGTTAAGTTCGGGCTCAAAAACGAAGTAATCGTTGCTTTCCAACAGGGATTCATCATCGACATTATTCATCATTGTAAGAGAGCCGCCCCCGATCAAGGCGAGGAAATTGCCATGAAACAATTTATCGGACCAGAATGTGTATCCCAGCTCCAATCCCCCGTAGCTGAAAGTAAGGTCGGCTTCCTCGGAAAGGTCCCCCTGTCCCTGGTTAAGATTGCTGAGCAGCACATAACCACCGCCGCCGACGGTCAATTGATGATCCAGGATCCAGCCGCCCCGGACCCCCACGACCGCGCCGGGCTCAAAATTGACGGCGGTCAATTTGACCACCGGGCCGCCGAACCCGCCGTGCTCGTGCTCGTGGTCACCCTTGATCAACGTCTCCGGTTCCCCCGCCCGGGTCGAACCCGCGGTGACCGCCAGGATTGCCAGTACCATCAGAATCTTTTTCATTTTTCTACCTCCTTTTTAAAAGCAATAACCAATTACCAAATTCCAATTACCAAACAGTAAATTCCAAACAAGAAAATCAGAACTTATTTCACCGCCGGAAAACCTGCTGTTACCAAATATTTATTGTATTAAAACTCGAAACCAGAAACCATAAACCCGAAACCATTTGTTTTTCTTCCGCTATGCCCTATGCCCCACGCTCTTTTCTAAATCCCCAGGGCTTTCCTCAATGATCTCATAAATTCTTCTTCATTCAAATCTAACCAGACCTCGGCTAGGGGCCGGGAGGTATCCGCCGAGGCGAGAAAACGCGACCAGGTCGGGGAAGCGCGGTCCAAGTCTTCCTCCAGGCGCAGGAATTCCGTCCGGGTGATGATCTCGGGATACAAAAGCCCGGAGAGCCCGACCGCGTCGAAGGGATAAAACCCGCCGGTGACGGGCTTTTGCAGGGTTATCCATTCCTCCGTTTGGCTCAACAGATATTTTGAATAAGGACTTTTCGCGGCTTTCGTCGCTTCCTGCCAGAGCTCGTAGGGAAAAACCACGTCTTCGGTCAGATCGAGGGGCGCGATGACCAGGTTGGTGGCCTTTTTCAGGACATAGTCAGCTGATTCCGGGTCCTTCTGGACATTGATGATATCGGCCTTCAGGTATCCCTCGGTCCCGTAAACCACCCCGGCCATCATCAGCATCCCGGCGGCCCGCGAGGCGCTTTCCGGGTAATTTTTTATGAAACTTGCCAGGTCGGTGGCGGCTCCGGTAGTAACTATCCAGACCTCGCCCGGGTGCGCGTCCACGATTTCCTTCATCCCCCGGGTGGCGTCGGTAACCAGCCACCGCTCCGGAATCCCTTCCGACCCCCGGAATACGGGAATGTCTGCCCGTTCGGCCAGCCGGGTTAATTTCAGGGCGCAGTCGTATGAGTTAAGTGAGGTCGTGTTCCCATGGGAAGCGACCAGTCCGAGGAGCTCGACCCCCGGGGTTCCCAGGGCGTAACCGAGGACATATCCGTCATCCACTTCGTGGACCGCCGGCAGGCATACGGAGATGTCGGAGGAAAGAATGATTTTTCTCGGGGTGCCTGGAATTGATTCCCCGTCATGGCCGCAGGAAAGAAAAAGAAGAAAAACCGCCACTGTGATCCGTGTAACCAAGCGCGATCTCTTCATTATTAATTAACCTAATGAAACATTCATATTCAGTCAAATGAAACCGTTGTAAAACAAAAATGAAGGTTGTCATTGCGAGCACATTCGTTTCACTTAGTGTAAACTCCGCGAAGCAATCTAAAATAATCAGGCGTCGGAGGATAGATTGCCACGTCCGCCTGCGGCGAACTCGCAATGACCAGAAGCGGCTGCAGGATGACAAAGAGCGAAGGACTCAGAGTGACATTTCCGGGGTTTGGCATCGGTCTTTTAAATGTGTATATTGACGCGGTAACCCAACAAAACAAACTGGTTCTACAGACTCAGAAAAGCCGGAAATTGCAATGAGGATGTTTGACGCAATGAGTCACAAGTAGTTGATATTGTTGATGAAATCGTTTGATACCCCGGCAGCAATCCATTAAACTTAACCTTCATGAGAAACCTGATCCTAAGTAAAATTTTCGTCAACATTCTTTCCACGCTCATTCTGCTTTTTGCCCTGGCGCCTTCCGCCCCGGCTGAAGATAAACCCCAATACCACCTCAAGATCGCTACGATCGCCCCGGAAGGGACGGGTTGGGCGGATGTTTTTCACAATTACGCGGACTACGTGGAAAAGGAATCCGGCGGCCGGATCAACGTGGTTTTATACCTGGGGGCGATCATGGGGGACGAGCCGGATGAAGTAAGAAAGCTTCGGATCGGGCAGATCCAGGGAGCGGTGGTCACCCTGATGGGGATGGGGATTGTCGCCGAGGACTTCAAGGTCCTGGAGCTTCCCCAGCTGATCATGAATTTCCAGGAATCCGACTATGTCCTGGAAAAGCTCTCCCCGGTTTTTAAGCAGATCCTCAAGGAGCGTGACCTGGTCCTGGCCGGTTGGTCGGAAGTCGGCTATGTCCGGATCTATACCCGGATCCCGATCAACTCGATCCAAGATTACGATACAACCAAGTTTTGGTCCTGGGCCGGGGAGCCGGTAGTCGAAGAAGCCCTCCGGATCCTGGGGGTAAAAAATCTTTTTCCTTTGCAACTGCCCGAGGTTTTAAACTCGCTTAAGACCGGCCTGGTTGATTCCTTCATCGGTTCCTGCCTTACCATCATCCCCCTGCAGTGGTATCCCGAGACCAAATACATGTCCGATTTCACCTACGGTTATTCGCCGATGGTGGTTCTCCTGGATAAGAAATACTTCGACCATCTTCCTTCTGATCTTCAGGGGATGGTGTTAAAAGGATGGCGCTTATTCCTTCCGGAACTGACCCGGAAGGTCAGGGAAGACGAGGAAAAAGCCTGCCGGGGACTCAAGGCGCGCGGGTTAATAGAAAACCCTTCCAGCCCGGAACTGCTCCGGGAAGTCAGGGCGCGGGCCGTTGAGGTCCAGGACAAACTGGCGGGAAAGTATTATCCCCTCCCGCTCCTGCAGAAG
>JAPLJL010000439.1 GCA_026388615.1 Pseudomonadota bacterium
GCACGAAACTGTGGCCCAGGGTGAACATTTTCAGAAGCGGGGTCAGGCCGACGGCATCCCCAAAATCGTAAGCGTAGATTCCCCGGGTCAGGGAGGGACAGGCGGCCGGCTCCACGCCCAGCGCCCGAACTTTCTTTCCGGCAATCTTGTCCTGGATGAAGGGAATGGCCAATCCCGCGAAATTGCTTCCCCCGCCCACGCAGCCGATGACCACGTCAGGATAATCGCCCGCCATCTGCAGCTGTTTCTTGGCTTCCAGGCCGATCATCGTCTGGTGGAGGCAGACGTGGTTCAGAACACTCCCCAGGGAATAATTAGTGTCCTGGTGGGTCGCGGCGTCCTCGACCGCCTCGCTGATCGCGATCCCCAGGCTCCCCGGCGAATTGGGATCCCCCGCCAGGATTTGTTTGCCCGCATTAGTGAGATTGCTGGGGCTCGGGATCACTTTCCCTCCCCAGGTCTCCATCATGCTTCGCCGGTAGGGTTTCTGCTCGTAGCTCACCTTGACCATGTAAACCGTGCATTCCATCCCGAACAGCCTGGTGGCGAAGCAAAGCGCGCTCCCCCACTGGCCCGCCCCGGTCTCGGTGGCAATCCGCTTGACCCCTTCCTGCTTGTTGTAATAAGCCTGGGGCACCGCGGTATTGGGCTTGTGACTGCCGGCGGGGCTCACCCCTTCGTACTTGTAATATATCTTCGCCGGGGATCGGGAAAATCGCCTTTAAATCATCCGGGCCGATCGGCTTTTTGGTCCCCGGGTGCAGGGGCGGCGGCAGCGGGGAGGGAAGATCCGGCTGAATGTTGTACCATTCCCTCGGCATTTCGCTTTCTTTCAGTAAAATCTTGACTTCCATTTTTCCTTCTCCTTTCTCTTTTACCAACTTACCAACTATCCCATTTATTAACTCACCGATTTTTTCCGATCAATTCTCCCAGTTTTTTGGCCGGGTCTCGGGCCGTCAACAAAGACTCCCCAATTAAAAAACCCCTGGCCCCCAGGCTCCATAATATCTCAATTTCTTCCCGGGTCTTAATCCCGCTTTCGCTGATGACCACCCGATCCGCCGGGATTCCCGGCAGGAGGCTCCGGGTTACGGCCAGGTCGGTTTTCAGGGTTTTCAAGTCCCGGTTATTGATCCCGATCAGAACCGCCCCGGCCTTGATCGCCCGCGCCAGTTCTTCCCGGTTATGAACCTCCACCAGGGGCTCAAAACCCAGCTCCCTCCCCTGCTGGAGAAACATCCGGAGTTGGGCATCCTCCAAGATCCTGGCGATCAGGAGGATCGAATCCGCCCCGATGGCCCGGGCAAAAAATAACTGGCACTCATCCAGGATGAAATCCTTCATCAGGACGGGCAGGCGGGTTTCCTGCTTGACCGCGGCCAGGTCCTCCGCGCTCCCTCCGAAAAATTGCGCTTCCGTCAGGATCGACAAGGCCGCCGCCCCTCCCGCCGTGTAGAGCCGGGAAAGTTTAAGAATCCCTTCCCGATCCAGTCCTGGCCGGATTTCACCGGCCGACGGCGACCGGCGCTTGATTTCCGCGATGATTCCCGGTGGATTATTTAAAATCGCCTCCGGCAGGCTTCGCGGGCGGGGGGAATCGGCGATCATCGCCTGGAGTTCCGAAATCGTTCTGGATTTCCGGGCCTCCGCGATTTCCTTCCGCTTGGCTTCGATTATTTTATCCAGCAAATCCATAAAACCAGGTCGTAGGTCATAGGTGATTGGTCATGGGTAAAGGATAAAATTTGTAACCCATAATGCAGGACCCAAAGCCAAATAAGCTCTCTGTTTATTTTTACCCAATTTTGTCTTTCTGTTCGGCCTTTGAGTTATTTTTTGTTATTTCTTTCTTCCCATAACCTATGACCCATAACCCATGACCTATTTTTGATTTGTGACTTCCGCCAATTTCCTGAGTTTTTCCCGCGCCGCTCCGGAATCAATCGAAGCCCGTGCCAAGTCAACCCCTTCCCGAAAGCTGCCCGCCTTCCCGCCCACCGATAACGCCGCGGCCGCGTTGATGAGGACCACGTCCCGGTGGGGGCCCTTTTCTCCCGTTAAAACCCCCAGAATAACCCGGGCGTTATCCTGAGGGCTCCGGGTCTGGATCCGCGCGAGTTCAAAGCGCGGGAGGCCGAAATCCTCATGGCTGAGATCGTAAGTTTTGATCTCTCCCTCTTTCAGCTCCGCGACCCGGGTAATCCCGGAAAGGGAAATCTCGTCCAGGCCATCCTGGCTGTTCACCACCATCACCCGCCGGGATCCTAATTTTTCCAGAACCTCCGCCAGGGTTTTAACCCAGCGGTAATCGTATACCCCCAGAAGCTGACTGGTCGCCCCGGCCGGGTTGGTCAGGGGGCCCAGAAGGTTGAAAACCGTGCGGATGCCGATTTCCCGCCGGGGTCCGATCGCGAACTTCATCGCCGGATGCCAGAGGGGAGCGAAAAAAAAGGCCACCCCGACTTCGGCCAAGCACTTTTCCACCAGTTCCGGGGCGCACTCGATGTTCACCCCCAGTTCCCGGAGCACGTCCGCGCTGCCGCAGCTTGAGCTGACCGAGCGATTGCCGTGCTTGGCCACGGTCAGTCCGCACCCGGAAGCGACCAGGGCCGCGGCGGTGGAGATATTGAAAGTAAAAGAACCGTCGCCCCCGGTTCCGCAGGTATCGAGGCAATCTTTGCCGGGAACGCTTAATTTCCGGGCCCGGCCACGCATGGCCCGGGCGGCCCCGACGACTTCCATGACGGTCTCCCCTTTCATCCGGAGCCCGGTGATAAAACTCGCGATCTGGGCGGGGGTGGCTTCCCCCTCCATGATCTGGCCCATCACCCCCTCCACCTCGGTCTCGGAAAGATCGGCGCGCTGGGTCACCCGGTCGATCGCTTCCCGTATATTCATTTCCGTTTCTCCACTTTCAACCGGAGAAAATTCGCGAGGAGGGCTTTCCCCTCCGGGGTCAGAATGGATTCCGGATGAAACTGGACCCCTTCGATGGAATGCCGCCGATGCCGGACCCCCATAATCTCGCCGTCCTCGCTCCGGGCGCTGATCTCCAGGTCGGGGGGGAGAGCTGTTTCTTCCAAAACCAGGGAATGGTAGCGGTTGGCGACCAGGGGATTCTTGAGCCCGGCGAATATTCCTTTCCCGTCATGGGTAACATCCGAAACCTTGCCGTGCATCAGGCGCTTGGCCCTCCGGAGCCCGCCGCCGAAAGCCATTCCGATCGCCTGGTGTCCGAGGCACAACCCCAGGATGGGAAACCGTCCGGCCATCTCCCGGATGAGTTCAACAATG
>JAPLJL010000415.1 GCA_026388615.1 Pseudomonadota bacterium
CGGAAATCGCTTATAAAGCCCTGGGGAGCCACACCTACCTGGCGGTCTTCCTCGGCCTGGCCACGGCCCTGAGCGTTTTTATCATCTCCTACTCCTACACCCGGATCATCGAGCAATTCCCCCACGGCGGCGGAGGTTATATCGTCGCCACCCAGTTCCTGGGAAAAAGGGTGGGGACGATTTCCGGCTCCGCCCTGATCCTGGGTTATGTGCTGACCATAACCGTCTCCATTGTTTCCTGCGTGGATGCCATTTTCAGCTACCTGCCGATGCATTTTCATGAATTCAAAGTCCCGGCTGCTTGCCTTCTGATCATTCTCATGATTGTCCTTAACCTCCGGGGGGTAAAAGAATCCATCGTGTTTCTGGCCCCGATCTTCATTACTTTCCTAATCACCCACATCGTCATGCTTCTTTACGGGGTATTCGCCCATAGCGATAAAATCCAACCGCTGGCCCGGGAAATCCACGGCGGTATCCAGGGCGACCTCTCCACGATCGGCTGGGTCGGGATAATGTTTGTTTTCCTCCGGGCTTTCTCCCTGGGGGGAGGAACCTACACGGGCCTGGAAGCGGTTTCCAACGGGATGCAGATCATGCGGGAGCCCAAGGTCCAGACCGGGAAGAAGACCATGCTTTACATGGCCGTCTCCCTGGCTTTCACCGCCGGGATGCTGTTTTTCTGCTACTCGATCCTGGGCGTCCATCCGATCGAAGGCCGGACCCTGAACTCGGTCCTGGCCGACGGGCTTTTCGCCAACTGGCCCCTGGGAAAAGAAATCGCTTTTATCACCATTTTATCCGAAGGCGCCCTCCTCCTGGTCGGGGCTCAGACCGGCTTCGTCGGCGGTCCTCAAGTAATGGCGAACATGGCCATCGACTCCTGGCTCCCGCACCGCTTCTCCTCACTTTCGGAAAGGCTCACGATGCAGAACGGGATCGTGATCATGGGTCTGGCCTCCGTTCTCCTGGTTTTCTACACCCACGGCTCCATTTCGGCCCTGGTTGTCATGTATTCAATCAACGTGTTCATCACCTTTACCCTCTCCAACCTGGGAATGTCCCGTTTGTTTATTAAGCACCGCGATTCCGATCCTCTCTGGCGTCGTCATCTCAGCGTCAGTCTCCTGGGCCTGGTGGTCTGCCTGACGATTCTCATCGTGATTATCGCAGTCAAGTTTACGGAGGGAAGCTGGCTGACCCTCATGATTACTCTGGGGCTGGTCGGATTCTGCACCCTGATCAACCGCCATTACCGCAAAGTCACGAAAAGCATGGCCAAGCTGGACGAGATCTTTAAAGACCTGCCTACCCCGGGTCCGTATAATAACCAGCCCCTCCGGCACAGTGATATGACCGCCATCCAGCTGGTGGGCGGGTACTCCGGGTTCGGGATCCATACCCTCCTTTCCATCACCACCAAGTTTCCGAACACCTTTAAAAACATAATTTTTATTTCGGTCGGAGTGGTTGATTCCGGCTCGTTCAAAGGAGCCTACGCGGCCGCCGCGCTGGAACATTCGGTGAAAGAATCCCTGGAGAAATACGTGGACCTGGCCCGCCGGCTCGGCTACCCGGCCGATTACCGGATGGAGGTAGCGACAGATGTGGTGGCAAGCGCCGTCAACCTCTGCGAATCCGTCATCAAGGAATATCCCCAGTCCGTCGTCTTCACCGGGCAGATCACCTTCCGCCTGGAGAAGTTTTATCACAAGCTCCTGCACAACGAGACCGCCTTCGCTATCCAACGGCGTCTGCACTGGGACGGGATCACCTCCGTGATCCTCCCGATCCGTCAGGCGTAAAATTTTCTTTTAGGTAGCCGCAGGCTTCAGCCTGCGCACAAACTGAAATGACGGGCCGTGCGTATAGTCCCGGCCCTTTTTTCATTAAATGGTTTCCCGGGCAGGCCTTTTTATCCTTCGAAGCAGCTTTTCCACGAAGAAATTAAGCTCTTTTTCTTTTTTTGGGGGGAAGGTTTCGCTCCCCTCACAATAGGCGCCGTGCCGTAATCCCGGCAGGCTGACCCGCCCCTCGACTTCGCTCGGGGCAACCGGGTCTAGCCAGTATCGAAAAATACTTTGTCATCGAGTTCATCGCGGCCTGATTTCCGAAGAGTTCGTGTCGCGAGAACCTTCCCCCCGGGCTTCGGTAACCCCAAAAAACTCAACTGACTATTTATATTGCTTTCGACACTATGGA
>JAPLJL010000024.1 GCA_026388615.1 Pseudomonadota bacterium
CCCGACCCCGAAAGCCGGCCCCCGAATCTCTGCCGGATCATTTTAAACACGATGGCGTCCGCCAGCTTGAACTTGAGATTGACGAGCAGGCTGGACCGGCCTTTCTCCCTAAGCTCCCTTCTCCGCCGGCCGGCCTTCACCCCCATCTGGAACAGTTTCTTCGGCAGACCCCCCTCCGTGTCCATCTTGGTCTGAACCCCGGAATAGACCTTGTTGAAAATCCGGGGCACGCCGGTCATCCAGGTGGGCCGGACCAGCATCATGTCCTCGGCCAGGGTGGCCACGCTTTCCATGAAACCGATCGACCCGCCGATTTGGATGAAGGCGAAAAGATCGGCGGTCAGGCCCAGGAGGTGGGCCCAAGGCAGGATGGAAATGCACCGGTCCTGCTCGCAAAGTTGGGGAAAAATCTTCTTGCCCGTGATCTGGTTGCTGGTGATATTCCCGTGGGTCAGGAGCACCCCCTTGGGGTCGCCGGTGGTGCCGCTGGTGTAGAGCAGGACCGCGATTTCCTCGGGGCCCGGGTGGACCGACGGGACGGGCGCCGCCGCGCCTGCTTTTTCCAGGGCGGGCAGGGTATCTTCCCCTTGCCCGTCAATCAGCACGATCTTCTCGAGGGTCTTGATCTCGGCCGGGAAATCCCTGACCTTTTCCCGGATCTCGGGCTTGGAGACGAAAAGCACCTTGATCGCGCTGTCGGCGATAATGTATTTCCAGACCTTGAAGAGCTCAGACTCGTACATGGGCACGAACCGGGCCCCCAGGCCGAAGGCGGCGAAAGCCACGATCGCGAACTCCACCCGGTTGTTGGCAATGATCCCGACCGAGTCTCCTCTCTTCACCCCCAGGCGGGAGAGCGCGGCCCGGAGGTGATCCACCCTTTTTCCCACCTCCCGGTAGGTGACCCATTCGTAAACCTTCTGGGCGTTCTTCGTTCCGAACAGGGGATTGTCGGGATATTTGGCTACGCTGGTTTCCAGGAGCTCAACAAGATTGTCGGGTTTCTCGTACTGGTATTTCATTTTTCCTCTTGGTGATTACCAACCATTCTATAACTTTGGGGGCAGGGGTCAATAAAGACGGCTGACCCGACCTAATAGCAAAATCCGGGCATAAGAAATTCGGATCAGTTTTTTGTTCGATTAATTAAAATGAAGAAAGAATGGAGACGGCACCCCCGCCTACGCCAAGGCTACGGCGGACAGGCCCCACCTGCGCTAACTTGTCCGACGTAGCCTTGGCGTAGGCGGAAGCTTCGGAGGGTAGGCAGCCACCACTCTTCACCGACAAATTCTATTCCTTAAGAAAACTGATGCTTCGGCTGCGCCCGAACTGCCCCTCAAAGGGAAGGAAAAAGGTTTCGCTCAGTATCAGCCCTTCGACTACGCTCAGGGCTGATAATTAGAGACTTCAAGCTCCGGTCTGGCCGGTGAGGGGAGGGTGCCCGACAGTTGCGGTGGGGAAAAAAAGAGCCCTGATCGAAGGCACCGCGGTATTTCTCGGCAGAATATTCAACGGGAGGAAAAAATGTGGAATCCCCTGCCGTTTATTGCGGAAGGTCCTAGCGGGTCAGCCAGTCCAGCGCCTCGCGCTCCGAGCGGAAGTAGCCGTTGTTTTTATTGCCGGTGTAGGTGTCGTAGGCTTTCGCCAGGATCGTCTTGGTCCCGGAAATCCCGATGTTGGCGACGAGCGTATTTCGCGGCACGAAAATAGCTTTTCCCAGTTCCTTGACCCGGTTCATGAATCTCCGGCCGACCGCTACCCCTTCCCAGTTGTTGAAGATCAGGCAGCCGGGGGGCTCGGCCTTGATTACCATCGCCACGCTCTCAAGCAGGGTGATGACCTTGTCCTCCTGCAGGGCGAATTCGCGGTAGTCGACATGCAGATATTTTTTCCCGTTGTCTTCTTTCCACTCGTAAGCCATGGCTGTCTCCCAGGGGATACTGCGATTTGGTACCCCCGTGATTAATAATTAAAAATGGGGATCATCCCTGACAATAGGTAATATTTTAACAGATTTTTCATGCTGCTGGATGTTACCGTCCGGAAGGGAAGATAGTAGGCAGTCCTTAAAGGGGCGGCACCCCCGCCTACGCCAATCCATCTTTCGCCGGAGGCTTCCAACTTCGCCAAGGCTACATCGGACAGGTCGGAGGACAGGTAGGGCAGGGAGCAGGGGGCAAAGACAAAGAGGAAAAGAGAGATTGCTTCCCTCGACCATACTCGGGATAAATCGGCTGTTGCTCGCAATGACAAAATATATTGTTTTCTATTGCCTTTCACCTTTGACCTTTGAGCTTTTACCTTTCACGCTTTACGCCTCACGGGTTTGCCTCTTGTCTCTTGCCTATGACCTACGACCTATCACCTTATTTTTCTACCTACCCCCTTCACCGGAGAATTCTCTTCCTCCAGAAAACTGATAATCAGGGATTGTAAGCTCCGGTCGGCCCGCAGCCCTCATGCCGACGGCCCGCGGTCTCCTTCCGGCAAGCGCATCCACCCGGGCACCGCCGGGTTGAGCAGCCACAGGAACCGCTGGTCCACGTGGGTCATGAGCCCCAGCACCGCCGGGATCAACTTTCGGGGACCCCAGGGATGCGTGGCCCACAGCAGCCGCCGCGTCAGGTAGCCGACTTTCCACCACCGGTTCATGCGGCGGAATTCCCTGGCCGCCTTCTCCCGGTCATGGACGGCCAAGGCTGCGATCCGGCCGGAGACGAGGGCGCCATGCACGCCCAGGACCATGGAGGGGTCCTGCATGCCGGAAAGGGTTCCCGCCATGATGAGATTGCCGCGATACAGCCGGGGGTTGGAAAAAGAGCCGGTGGGGGTGCCGACCATGTTCTCGATCAAGTGCCAGCGGGGAAACGCCAGGCCCTCATCATCCCGGAGCTGTTTCGGAAACCACTCCATGGCGGCGTCCGAGAGAGGCTTGCCCCGCTGAAACAGTACGGCGGCCCCGGTACCGTTGACCGCGGCATAGTAGGCATAGTCGTGCGTGTGTTCGTGGTAATAGGCCACGCAAAACGGGCTGCGGCCCTCGGGGGCCGGCCCTCCGGCGAAAAGTCCATATGCCCGGGTGTAGGGGATGTCGAGGGCGTCGAAGGCTTCCCGGAACATGCCCGTGGCCACGATGGAGCCGGGCGGAAGATCGCTGAAGTCCTTGCGCGTGCGTATGGGCGTGCTGAAGGAAAAACGTACCCCGCAATCGGTCGCCAGACGGAAAAGGTATGTATCGATGGATGACGGGCGAGACCCGCGTTCGACCATCTTCATGTGGACATTGGACGGAAGCGGGAGTTCAATGAGCTTGCCGAACGCCCGAAAGCGCAGGCTCGGCAAGGGATTGTAAAAAGGCATAAGCTGGGAACCCTCAGGAGGGGAGAGGGGAAACCCCAGATACCGGCTCATTCCGTCAATGTCCAGCGGGGTCATGTCTGCGAAGTAAAGCTCGTACCCGCTGGTGGCGGAAGCCTGGAGCGAGGCGCCGCCGATGGTATTCTTCTGCTCCAGAACGGTGACGGCATATCCCTCGCGAGCCAGAATGATGGCCGCGGTCAGGCCCGAAATACCCGCGCCCACGATGGTTACTTGTTTCATGACTCCTCCGTGTCGGTTTCCGCATCAGGTGGAAAGCCGTGCATCACCGCCGCCGGGGATTGCACGGTTCTGCTGCCCGGCACAAGGCGATTAATTACGACACAATATAATAGTTTACCACAGCCGTTGATTTTCTACCAATAAAAAAGGGCAGCGTCATTTGACCTGCCCCCTTGC
>JAPLJL010000104.1 GCA_026388615.1 Pseudomonadota bacterium
AATTTTACCGGACATGGCGGAAAAAACCACGCCCCCCGGCCAGATGGAATAGTGGCCCGCCTGGAAGAGATTTTTCAGGGGGGTGCGGAACCGGACGTGTTTTTTGGCCATATGGCATTTGAGGTAATCGTACGTCCAGCCCATGATCGAGCCTTCCGGATTCAGGGTCCACCGCGACATCGAGCGGGGGGTGGCCAATTCCTTGTAAATTATTTTGTCCGACAGTCCGGGAACAATGTATTCGGTTTTCTTAATGATATCGTCCAGGACTTTCTGCTTCAGCTCCCGGTATTCCTGGTTGCGGACAAAGGGATCGTCGGTGCCGGTCTTCCAGCCGTTCTGCCAGCGGTACGAGTTGAAGACCTGGACCACCATGGAGCTCTTGCCCGGCGGGGCCAGGTGAGGGAGGTGCAGGGAGGTGGCGCTGATCATGGACCAGCCCCGGTTGTGGGCGTTGGGGTCGTAAACGTCGTAATCGGGCGAGTCGTAAGTGCGCCAGTAAATGGTATGGTGATCCTTGACGTGTTTTTTCAGCTCTTCGAGATCAGGCGCTTGGGGTTGCCGGTATTGACGAAGTAATCCGCTTCAAAACGCTCCTGTTTGGAGGTCTCGCAGGCGGTGACCATCCGTCCGGAGGTAATGACTTTGTCGACAGTGGACTTGTAACGGATCTCCCCGCCCCTTTCCTGATAGGCCTTGACCAGCTTGTCGATGAAACCCTGGAGGCCGGCCTTGGGATACCAGTAATCCTGGACGAAGGCGTACCAGAAAAAGATATGCATCATCAGGAGCATGTTCTTCACGTTGGCCTCGCCGAAGAGCCAGCGGAGACGCGGCTCGTCGGGGAACATGTCCTTGACCATCTCTTCGCCGGTCATAGTCATCATGGCCTTGGCCGAACCCATCAGGGGCAGGGATTTGCCCATCAGCCGGAGGTAGGACGCGAATTTTTCCCCGCCCTGGACCGCGAAGGGGAAAGGGCCGCTTTTCATCATTTCCTTCATGGCCCGGCAGGTGGGGGTGACGAAGTCGAACCACTGGTCGATCCCGGCCGCGGAATTCGGGAATCCCTTTTTGAAATCCTCCCGCATCTGGTCGTAGTCATAGAACATCACGTCGCAGTCCGGGGTGACCCAGCGCCACCTGGCCTGCATCCATTCGTCGGGGTCATAGAGTCCCAGATCCTTCAGGATGGGAAAGAGGACGCCGACTTCCTCGGTGGACATGTCCCCGCAATCAAAGTAAAAGCCCTTGCGCCAGATCCCGGACATGTTGCCGCCCGCCTGGTTCCCGTGCTCCAGGATCAGCGAGCGTTTTCCCATTTTCTGGAGGTGGAGACCGGCGGAAAGGCCCGCGATCCCGCCGCCGATGATGACCACATCATACTTTTGGGTCATGATTCTTCTCCTGGTTTTTAAAGTTCAAAGTTCAAAATCTCCTTCGATCCCGAATGGGATCTCAGGACGAGAACCCCAGAGGGGCAAATGCCAAATAAATGTCAAAATCCCAATTTCAAATTTGACATTTGAACTTGGTTCTTGATTTGGCATTTGAGCTTTGGCATTGGGCATTGTTTGTAAAATCAAATTTGTTTTTTCAAATTAGCATGGATGGCCATTGCCGCCCGTCGGCCGTCGGCCACGGCCTGGACCACCGTGCCGGCTCCCCGGACGATATCCCCGCCCGCGTATATTCCGGGATGGTCTTTAACTTCCTGGGTGGTTTCATCCACCAGGATCAGGTCCGAACGCCCCAATTCCTTCTGGAGATAGGATGCGAGGGCGGGCTCCACACTTTGCCCCACCGCCATAATCACCTGGTCAAACTCGATTTCGGAGGTCCGGGATTTGTCAAAGGAGGGACAGAACTTGCCCTGGGAGTCGAATACCGAGGTGCAAGAGGTCAACGACAGCTTGTTGGCGGAGGTGAAAGACTGGGGGCCCCAGCAATTCTGAATCTTGATGCCCTGTTTTTGAAGCTCAGCGAGTTCATTGGGAAGAGC
>JAPLJL010000053.1 GCA_026388615.1 Pseudomonadota bacterium
CCGGAAGTAAAATAGCTTTACCATCAATGTCTTTGCAGGCAATAATTCAAGTTGAAAACAATCTTTAAATCCGAGATATTAAATAGAAAAGCGGAACTGATTTATTCTTAGAAGCCGGAGGAAACTCGACAAACGTAATAAACCTGTTTAAACGAACATCGCCAGCGATTTAGCCGGCGGAGAGCGTGAAAGGGAGGAAAAACATGGCGGTAAAATGGATGCCGGGTCTTTTGGAATTCTCGCGGCTGCTGAAAAACAGCCCGAAGCTCCTGGAAGAAGCGAAGCACTCGCCGATGGCCAAGTACACGTTCGAGCTGATCGATCGGCTGTATCAAGTCTTTGCCCTCCCCGGCATCCGCCGGATCCATCCCTGGACCAAAGCGGAGAAAAACCGGGTTTACGCCATCCCGGTATTCAAGTCGCTGGAGCGCGGCAATGATGTCGTTCTTCCCTACCAGATCGTGGAAAAATTCATCGAGAAATCCTCCTACCGGGTCATAATGGAGTTCTGCGGGTGCCGGACTTCCTACCGGTGCAAAGATTATCCCCAGGAGCTCGGATGCCTGATGATGGGCGAGGGGAGCCGGAGGATCAAGACCCCCTGGGTCCGGCCGGTCTCCAAGGCGGCGGCGCGGGCGCACCTGAAAAAGGCCGTGGAGGCCAACCTGGTCCCCCTGGTCGGTAAGGCCCGGGTGGATAATGCCCTCTTCGGCGTTCCGGATGAAGGCGACCTGTTCACGGTCTGCTTCTGCTGCGAATGCTGCTGTATCAGCCGGATCTTCCGGCATCTCCCCCCGGAGGAGCGCAACCAGCAGTTCCGCCGGCTCGAGGGGCTCGAGATCCAGGTGGACGCGGAGAAATGTAAAGGCTGCGGGACCTGCGCGGAACACTGCTTCCTTAAGCTGATCAAGATCACGGACGGGAAGTCCTTCATCCCCGACGATTGCCGGGGCTGCGGGCGCTGCGCCCGCGCCTGCCCCAACGGGGCGATCAAGATGACTCTAAAGAACCCCCGGTTTCTCGAACAGGCCATCAGCAGTATCGAGGAGAAGGTGAGGATTAATTAGGCAGGCATAGGGCATGGAGCATAGGGCAGAGAGCAAAGCGCATAGAGCATAGCCTCCGGCCTGGAGGGCCTACGGCCCGGAGGGGGCAGAAGGCAAAGCGCAAAAAGCCTAATGATTAAGAAGCCTAAAAGCTGACAACTGATAGCTGAAAGCTCAAAGGTCAAAGGGTATGCTGAAGATTAAGAAAATTTTGATTGCGGGAATTATTGTTTTGCTGGCGGGGCAGGCGTCGTTCGCCGGGAGTGTGGATATGAATGAAAAAGGCAAAATCCTGGTGGTCTACGCCACCAAGTCCGGCTCGACCGCGGAAGTCGCGCAGGCAATCGCCGAGGAGTTCAGGGCTCAAAACGCGGTGGTAGATGTATTCGAGGTAAAAAAAGCGTCACAGCCGGAAGGCTACACCGCGGTGGTCGTCGGCTCCGCCATCCGTTACGGACGCTGGCTGCCTGACGCGATTAAATATTTAAAAACCCACAAAGATCAGCTTAGCCGGATACCGATTGCTTATTTCAACTGCGGAATTTTTCTGGTGCAGGGAAAACCGGGACAAAAAGAAGAAGCCAAAAAATACAATGCCCCCGCCGAAGAAATCGTGAAACCCGTGGCGGAAATTGGATTCGGCGGCAAGTTAGATTTCGGCAAACTAAACTTTTGGGAGCGACAGCTCGGTAAAATCGTCGGTATTCCCGCAGGCGACTACCGGGATTTTAACGTCATCAGGGCCTGGGCCAGAGAAATATTTCCGAAGCTTAGCAAAGGGCAGGTACGTCCATAGTGTCTATCGTGTCCATTGGGTCCATAGTGTCCAAAAAGACAGTCCATAGAGTCCGTTGTGTCCATAGTGTCGAAGAACAAGAATGAATCCTAATGACACAATGGACACAAAGAACACTATAGACACGATAGACTCAGTTAAACCTACCCCCCAAAAAAGAAAAAAGCTGCAGAGAGATTCTTCGCTTGCGCTCAGAATGACACCCTACAGATAGACGGAAATAGGTGATGGGTGATAACGACGGCCGACAACTAACCGCCGCAAAGGACAAAGAGACTAGAGCAAAAGGCAAGAAGTAATGCTTTTATTCCCCTTTAATTGAGTCAAGCACGGGTTTCAGGAATTCGCCGTCGTTCCAATCATCCGGGACCTGCCAGGGGACGCCGTTCCGGACCACCACCAGGTCGAGACTCGGGATGACGATGATCTTCTGGGAGTGATGTCCCCAGGCCAGGAAGAGATCCTGGGGGAACCCGGCGGTGTCCGCCCAATTCGGATCGCCGGGATCGTAAAGCCACCACTGGTACCCGTATCCGGTATATAGCTCCTGCGAAGGGCTGGTGGATTCCTTCACCCAATCGGCGGGGACCACCTGCCGGTCGCCCCACTTCCCTCCCCGAAGATAAAGAAGGCCGAACTTGGCGAACTGACGGGAAGGGGTGTTGATGCAGCAGTAGGTGAGGGTATGCCCCGCCTGATCGGAATCCCAGAGCACATTCTTCATCCCGATCGGGGAAAACAAAACCTCATCCGCGTAGGCCGAAACCCGGTCCCCGGTCGCCCCTTCCAAGACCCCGGAGAGAAGCATGGAGTCGCCGCTCGAATAGGACCAGTAGGTTCCCGGCTCATGCGCGGGCTCGCGGCCCGCGGCAAAGGTGAGCTGGTCGGTTTCGATTAAAAGCATCCTCATCACGTCGGAGTCGCCGGGGTTATCCTCATAGCCCTCATTCCAGTCAAGTCCACTGGTCATCGAGAGGATCTGCCGCAGGGTGATTTCGGCCTTGTCCGTGCCGGCCCAGTCCGGGTAATAATTGGCCAGGGGCATATCCAGGCCCGAGATCTTGTCCGCGCCGATCGCTATCCCCACCAGCGCGCTGGCAAAACTTTTGGCGACGGACCAGCTGGTCCCGGGTGTTTCCGCGTTCGCCCCCCCGAAATACCACTCCGCTACAATCACGTTGTGGCGGACTACCACCACCCCCTGGGTGTGGCGTCCGGATCCGGCCGCGTAATCACGGGCTCCGGAGAGAACCGCCGAATCCATCCCGTGTTCCTCCGGGGTCGACACCGTCCATTCCTCCGTGGGCCAGGGCAGGGCGGCGAGAAAATCGGGTTCCTGATACCGGCCGGTCCAGTCTTTTCCCGCCCCGTTAGGGCAGGCGGACATAAGGATGGCCATCGCCAGGAAGGCGAGGCACCGCGGGAACAAGCGCAAGATTTTCCTGTTTATGTCTTCAGGCCCGTGCATTGGAGATTTCCATGATTAACCCGGGGACAGGTTCCGTTGTTGAAACCATACAATTGGAATATATCCTTATTAATGACAGGTTGACAACCAAAAATTGCAAAGGGCATAGAGCAGGGGGTAGGGAGCAAGGACAAAGAGGAAAAGAGGGATTGCTTCGCTGGCGCTCGCAATGACGGATTTAAGTGGCAATCCAAGGGAATGACAAAAAATCTTTTTGCATCTGTTTCTTTGGGTTAAAATGTGGACCAGGCGGAGGGATAGAGGGAAAGGCAATGAATAAATTCACTTACATCATTAAAAGATCGGATCTCGAGGGCGTTCTCTCCATGCCGGACTACGTGGGGATAATCGAGGAGGCCTTCCGGATCACCGGCCGGGGCGGGGTGGAGATGCCGCCCAAGATGTACCTTTCCTTTCCGCGCGGAGACCTCCGGTGCATGCCGGCCTATATCCCTTCCCTGAATATCGCCGGGATGAAGAACGTCAACGTTCATCCGGGAAACAAGGATCTGCCGGCGGTCATGGCCACGATCAGCCTGTTCGACCCGGAAACCGGCTATCCACTCGCGATTATGGATGGAACCTACATTACCTACATGAGGACCGGCGCGGCGGGCGGGGTGGCGGTCAAGTATCTCGCCCGGGAGGATGCCGGGGCGGCGGCCTTCATTGGGGCCGGGACTCAGGCCCGATCTCAGCTGGAGGCCATCCTGGCGGTCCGGCCCCGGCTCAACCGGGTCGCGGTTTTCGACCGGGACGGGAAAAAGGCCGGTGATTACGCCGCCTGGGCAAATAAGAAGTTTAAAATTGAGGCCAGCCGGGCCGAAAGCGTTTCCGCGGCGGTTAAAGGGGCGGACATTATTGTTACCACCACGCCTTCCCGGGGGCCGGTGCTTTTGTCGGCGGATGTCCGGGAGGGCGTTCACGTCAACGCGGTCGGGGCCGACGCCCACGGCAAGCAGGAACTCGATCCCGAAATCCTCAAGCGGGCCCGGGTGGTGATCGACAACTGGGAGCAGGCCTCGAAGAGCGGGGAGATCAACGTCCCGCTCTCCCAAGGGATCATCCGGAAGGAAGATATTTATGGGACGATCGGGGAAATCCTGACCGGGCAGAAGCCGGGACGGCAGTCGCCCGGAGAGATCACCGTATTCGATTCCACCGGCCTCGCGATACAGGATGTTACATCGGCCCTGGAGATATACAAGAGGCTGCTGGCCGATCCGGCCCGGGAGAAAAAACTGGAGAAGATAGATTTTCTTGGCTAATTGCGGATTTCGGATTGCGGATTGCGGAATAAATAAAGAAATGGTTCGAGGACTCCGTCCCCGCTTCCAGCCCGTAGGCTTACAGGCCGGCTTCCTGCCCGTAGGGGCCTACAGCCCGGAGGGAGGGTAGGACTACGTCCCGGAGGGGGCCAAGGGTCCCTGGGTTCAAGGGTTTAAGACAACCCAAAAAAAACAGAGAAATTAATAAAACTGGATTCCCGCCGGAGTTTATCCTGAGCACGTTCGTTTCTCTCAGTGTAAACTTCGCCGAAGGGCGGGAATGACGGTACTGATTGAAAATCCCCCTGCATCCCCCTTTCGATAAAGGGGGAAATAATTGTCTCCTCGCCCCAGCCCTCTCCTTATAAAAACTCAATAAATTCTTCGATGGTGAATCCGGCCTGTTCGATGATGCCACGGACCATTCCCTTCTTAAGGCCGCGGGAATGGATCGGCACCGTCACCCGGAGATTTCCCTTTTTAAAGATTTTATGGCTGCCTTTTTGCCGGTGTTCTTCGAATCCTGCTTTTCGCAGCGCCCTGATAATGTCCTGGCTGTTAAGCGCCGGCAATTT
>JAPLJL010000391.1 GCA_026388615.1 Pseudomonadota bacterium
CGAGGAGATCAAAAAGGCGGGCCATCCCGGGGTGGTTTATGTCCGGGATGTGGACCAGCAGATTCCCCGCCTGAAAAAAATACTTAAACCGGGCGACCTGATGCTCACGCTGGGAGCGGGGAGCATTTACCGGATAGCCCAAAAACTCGCAGAAGAATTGCAGGAAGGCTAAATGCTGGAACCAGAAACCAAACAAACGCTCCAGGATATCTGCAAGGGAAAAGTGGAAATCGACGTTTCCATGGCCGAATACTGCTCCTTGAAAGCCGGGGGACGGGCCGCGGTCCTGGCCTTCCCGCCGGGCCGAGAGGAATTGGAGGCGCTGATCACCTTTCTCCGGGGCAAGCGGATCCCGTATCTCCCGTTCGGCCGGGGGACTAACCTGCTGGTCAGGGAAGGGGGCTACCCGGGGGTTTTGGTCTCGCTGGTCGAGGGTTTTCAAAAGATCGAATCCGGGCGGGACGAGGGGGAGAAACTCCTCCGGATCCGGGCCGAAGGCGGCGCGCCGCTCGCGCGGGTGGTGGAGCTCGCCGCCCAGGAAGGGGGCGCCGGCCTGGCCGCCCTGGTGGGCATCCCCGGGTCGGTGGGCGGGGCGATCCGGATGAACGCCGGGCCGGCCGGGAGCAAGGGCCAGATCGGGGGCAGCGTCAAAACCGTCCTGATCCTCGAGAGCTCGGGCCGGGCGGCGAGCCGGGACCGGGAGGAACTCAAGTTCGGCTACCGGGAGAGCGCCCTGAAAGACAGGGAGTTTGTCCTCGAGGCGGTGCTCGAGCTGGCGCCGGGCAAGCCGGAGAAGATCCGAAAGGAAATGGAAGCCCTCCGGGAGAAAAAGAAATCCACCCAGCCCTGGGACCTGCCCAGCGCCGGGTCGATTTTCAAGAACCCGGACCGGAACAAGGCCGGCCAGATGATCGAGGAAGCGGGCTTGAAAGGGGTGCGGATCCGGGGGGCGCAGGTTTCCTCGGTGCACGCCAATTTTATCGTAAACGTGGGCGGGGCCACGGCCAAGGACATTCTTTCGCTGATCGGGATGATCCGGGACCGGGTCAAGGAGAAGTTCGGGGTGCAGCTCGAGCTCGAGCTGAAAGTCATTGGGGAAGACTAAAAGAGGCAAGGGGCATGGCGCAGGGTGCAGGGCGCAAAGAGCAAAGAGCAAAACATAAAGCAGGTAGCCGCAGCCTTTTCGATCAGATCCCGAGGCATTGTGGCCGAGGGAAGGCTGCGCGGAATAAACAAAACGAACCAGAGAAACCAGAGAAACCAAAGAAACCAGAGAATGAAAAAAGCAAAAGGAATGATCAGGATCAATAAGAAAAGCCGGATCGGGGTGCTTTACGGGGGAACTTCCGCGGAGCGGGAGATTTCCCTGCGTTCCGGGCGGGCGGTGCTCGCCGCCCTGGAAAGCAAAGGCTACCGTCCCATCGGGATCGATCCCGGAGCTGATTTTGTTCCCCGGCTGAAAAAAGAAAAAATTGAAGTGATTTTTCTGGCCCTCCACGGCGGCCGGGGTGAAGACGGCTCGATCCAGGGACTCCTGGAAACCCTGGAAATCCCCTACACGGGTTCCGGGGTCCTGGCGAGCGCCCTGGGAATGGACAAGCTGCTTTCCCGGATAATCTTCCAGGCGCGGGGGATAGTTGTCCCCCGCTATCTCTGCGTGGAAAAAGCCGCGTTCCGGTTTTCCCCGAAGGAAATCAAGACCCGTCTCGGGGGTTTCCCGGTGGTGGTTAAACCGCGGGCCGAGGGTTCCAGCCTGGGAGTGGGGCTGGCCCGGAACGGGCGGGAGCTGCGGGACCGGGTCAAGGCCGCCCGGTCTTACGGAGGGGATCTCCTGATCGAGGAGTTTATTTCCGGGGCTGAGGTGCATGTCGGGATTCTCGCCGGAAAAGTAATGGGGGAGGTCGAAGTGGTGCCCCGCGAGGGTTTTTACGATTACCGGGCCAAGTATACCCCCGGGATGACGGAGTATCTCATCCCGGCCCGGGTCAGCGCGGGCGCGCGCCGGGATCTCGACGCGGCTGCCCGGGCGTCCTACCTGGCTCTGGGCTGTGCCGGGGTCGCGCGCGTGGATTGCATCTACCGCCGCGGGAAATCCTTCGTGCTCGAGGTCAACACTATCCCGGGCCTGACCGAAACGAGCCTGATCCCGAAAATCGCCCAGGCTTCCGGCCGTGATTATCCCAGCCTGGTCGAGGCCATTTTAATGACCGCCAATTTAAAGGGAGGGTAAAAATTGAAAAATCTGCTTTACATTATCTCCTTCGGCGGAATTGTCGCGGCGCTCTGGTTCACCACCACGGGCAACGGCGGCAAACCCCAGTTCTCCCTGCCGATTTCACAGATCCAGGTCCTGGGCAACCAGCGGGTCGAGAGCGCGGAGATCCTGGCCCGGGCGGGGCTTCAGCAGGGAAACAACCTTCTGGCCCTCTCTCTGGACCAGTCGGCCAAAAGGATCCTGGACCTGGCCTGGATCAAGGATGTTTCCATCTCCCGGGTTTTCCCGGACCGGGTGGCCATCAAGGTCGAGGAATACCGGCCGGCGGCCCGGATCGAACTCGGCGAAGGTGTCTGGGGCCTGATTGAGGAGGGGGGGAAAGTGATCCCGGTTTCCCCGGAGGAGCTGGCCCGGGAAGCCCCCGGCCTTTTCGAGATCCATTACGAGGGTTCCCTGCCCCCGCTCGAGGCCCTGCAGGGAGCGGTGACGCTGATTCGCACCCTCCAGACCGACCCGAGAATCCTGCCCGCGGTCAACGGGATCCTGTTTCGTCCGGGGCTGGGGTACTGGTTTACCCTGGGGTTTGAAACCCCGCTCTGGGTGCGGTTCGGGTTCGAAGATTTCCCGAAAAAACTCGCCCACCTGCAGAAGATCCTGAACAATTTCCGGCCGGACCCGCGGGTCTGGGAGGAAATCGATCTTGATTATCCGGACCGGGCCTTGGCCCGGCCCCGGCCGGTTTTGGAGGAACAAAGCGGGGGAGGTCAGGGATGAAAAAAAAGGAAAACCTGGTTGTCGGTTTGGATATTGGCACCACCAAGGTCTGCGCCATCGTGGGGGAGGTGCATGAGGACAAGATCGATATCATCGGCATCGGCACGAGTCAGAGCAAGGGCCTGCGCCGGGGGGTGGTGGTCAATATCGAGACCACGGTGAACTCGATTCGGAAAGCGGTGGATGAGGCCGAGCTCATGGCCGGTTGCGAGATCACGGAGGTTTTCACCGGGATCGCCGGCGGGCATATCCGCGGTTTTAACAGCCACGGGGTGATCGCGATCAAGGACAAGGAGGTCCGGGAGGCCGACATCCGGCGGGTGGTGGACGCCGCCGCCGCGGTCGCGATCCCGATGGACCGCGAGCTGATCGACATCGTGCCCCAGGAATTCATCGTGGACGACCAGGACGGGATCAAGGAACCCCTGGGGATGTCGGGGGTCCGGCTCGAGGCCAAGCTGCATATCGTGACCGGGGCGGTGGCTTCGGCCCAGAACATCATCAAGTGCGCCAACCAGACGGGCCTGAATGTGTCCGACATCGTACTCCAGCAACGGGCCTCCGCGGAGGCCTGCCTGAACCTCGATGAGAAGGAACTGGGGGTGATCCTGGTGGATATCGGGGGCGGGACCACCGACATCGCCCTTTTCGCCGGGGGAAGCCTCCGGCATACCGCGGTGGTGGCTCTGGGCGGCAACCACATCACCAACGACCTGGCCGTGGGCCTGCGCACCCCCCTCCCGGAGGCGGAACGGCTGAAAAAGAAATACGGATGCGCCCAGGCCAAGATGGTCAAGGAGGACGAAACCATCAAGGTGCCCGGCATGGGGGGCCGGGAACCCAAGAACATTTCCCGCAAGGTGATGGCCGAGATTATTGAGCCCCGGGTGGAAGAGATTTTTTCCCTGGTCCAGCGGGAGATGATGAAGACCGGCAACGATTCGCCGCTGGCCGCGGGGGTGGTGATTACCGGCGGGTCGGCGTCCCTGGACGGGATCGCGGACATGGGAGAGAGCTTTTTCAACCTCCCGGTCCGGATCGGCTACCCCACCGGCATCGGCGGGCTTTCCGATGTGGTCAACAGCCCCATGTATTCCACCGGGGTCGGCCTGATTCTGTACGGGGCCAGAAACCGGAGGCACTCCCGTTTCCGGATCCGGGATGAACACATCTTCGGGAAGGTCAGGAGCCGGATGCAGGAATGGTTTTCGGAGTTTTTCTTTAAACGGACATAAAGATGAAACAGCAGGAACTTATTTTTAAAAAGGAGGCAGAGATGATCGCATTGGAGGAAAATTTTGGGCAGAGGGCCAAGATCAAGGTGATCGGGGTCGGGGGCGGCGGAGGAAACGCCATCAGCACGATGGTGGAAGCCGGCCTGGCGGGTGCCGAGTTCATCGCCGCCAACACCGACGCGCAAGCCCTGGACGCTTCCCGGGCCGCGATCCGGATGCAGCTCGGCAAGGAGCTGACCCGGGGCCTGGGGTGCGGGGGTAATCCCGAGGTGGGCCGGAACG
>JAPLJL010000280.1 GCA_026388615.1 Pseudomonadota bacterium
TAAAAGAAATATATTAAATAATAGGGTAGACCGCTCCTCGGAATGGCTCGGGATAAATAGACGGCTGACCATACTGATGTCATTGCGAGCGACAGCGAAGCAATCTCGGTTTTTATTGGCATCTTTTTTCTTTTTGGGGGGAAGGTTTCGCTCCGCGCACAATTGCTGCCGTGCCGTAAATGCCGCAGGCTGACCCGCAGGGTCTAGCCCGTATCGATAAAAACTATGTCATCGAGCTTATCGGAAACTGGTTTATCCGGTGTGCACGTCGCGAGAACCTTCCCCCCGGTCCTTTGGAAAACCCCAAGAAACCTAATGAACCTATCTTCCATCTCCCATTTTCTATATTCCCCGGGAGCGCAGGCTTCCCTCGACCACAATACCTCGGGATCTGTTCGAAAAGCCTGCGGCTACCTATGCCCCATGCTAAAAAACTGATACCGGCACCCTGGCCGGCTTCGTCCGTCTCCCTGGGCGAGCCCTCCCTGGCCGACACGAGCTGTCGGCTCGGGCAGGCGGGCAAGCCGGGCAGGCCGACACCGACAACTTTTATTGTTATAATTCGAAAGTTATGGCGGCAGGAAAGGTATATTTAATCGGTGCGGGCCCCGGGGATCCCGGGCTGCTGACCAGGAAAGCGGAGAGAATCCTGGGCAGGGCGGACGTAGTCCTTTACGACGCCTTGATGGATCGGTCCATCTTAAGCCTGGTCAAGCCCGGGGCGGAGCTCATCCCCGTCGGAAAACGGGGCGGGAAGCCCTCTCCCCAGCAAAAGGAAATCAATGAACTCCTGATCAGGAAGGCCCGGGCCGGCAAGGTCGTGGCCCGGCTCAAGGGAGGAGACCCGTTTGTCCTGGGGCGGGGGGCGGAAGAAGCCCTGGCTCTGGTCCGCAGGGGGGTGCAGATCGAGCTGGTCCCAGGGGTTACCTCGGCGATCGCCGCTCCCACCTATGCGGGGATTCCCCTGACCCACCGGGATTTAGCTTCGAGTTTTTCCGTGATCACCGGGCAGGAAGATCCCGCCAAAACCGAGTCCGGAATTGATTGGAAGGCGCTGGCTTCGGGAAAAGGCACCCTGGTGTTCCTGATGGGAATGGCCAATCTGGATAAAATCACCGGGAATCTGGCCCGGGCCGGTCTTTCTCCCCGGACCCCGGTTGGGATTGTCGAAAACGGAACCTACCCGTTTCAAAGAACGGTGACCGGGGATTTGCGGGATATCTCCCGGCGGGCCCGGAAAGCCGGGATCAAGCCGCCGGCGGTGATTGTTGTGGGTGAAGTGGTCCGCCTGCGGGAAAAAATGAATTGGTTTGAGAAAAAACCCCTGTTTGGAAAAAAGATTGTGATTACCCGGGCCCGGGAACAGGCTTCCGCCCTGGCGGAGACGCTCCAGGCGGCCGGGGCCTGGACGCTCGAGTTTCCCACGATTGAAATCCTGGGGCCGCGGCGGAACACGGGTCTGGACCAGGCGATCGGGAAGATTTCTGATTTTGACTGGCTGGTTTTGACCAGTCCCAACGGGGTGAGAGGACTGATCGGCAGAATGATGGACCTGGACCGGGATCTGCGGGACCTAAAAGGGGTAAAGATCGCCGTGATCGGTCCGGCGACTAAGGAAGAGCTGGGCTGGTGGGGGATCAAGGCCGAGGTGATGCCCGGAAAGTATTATTCCCGCGAACTGCCCCGGGCCATGGGTGGAAAAAACATTCGGGGCAAACGGATCCTGCTCGCCCGTTCGGAGCAGGCGGACCCGGATCTTCCCCGGGTCCTCCGGGCCGCAGGGGGGCTGGTTACCGACGCGATCTGTTATCGGACCGCGCGAGCGAAGCGGGTGGACCCGGAAGTGAAAAAAGC
>JAPLJL010000200.1 GCA_026388615.1 Pseudomonadota bacterium
TCCTCCGCCAAAGGTAAGATACGATATGTCCATTTTCGGTTTTTATGCCGAGTTGTCAATAAAAATATTTACTATTAGTCTTATATTTTGATTATGACTTTCACTCGTCACTCGTCACTCGTCACTCGTCAATCGTCAATCTACAATCGTCATTTGGAATGAACCCTTTTATTAAACGTTTCCTCAATTTTTTCCTCCCCCCCGTCTGCTCGATCTGCGGACGGGTTGGAGGGGAATCAATCGAAGGGACCATTTGCTCTGCCTGCCGCCGGCAGTTTACCCCCGTCGGACATCCCCTCTGCACCCTTTGCGGCCGGCCCTTCTCCGCGGGGGATAGCCACCTCTGTTCCCGCTGTCTGGAAAGACAACCGGTCTATGATCTCGCCCGGGCCGGAGGCCTTTACCGGAATACCATGGTGACCGCTATCCACGGGCTTAAATACCATGAGCGCGTCCACTTGGCCAAGGACCTGGCCATGTGGACGTTAAATCACTGCGCGCAGCCCGAATTTCCTCCGCAGGCGGAAATGATTATCCCGGTTCCCCTTCATCAACGCCGTCTGAAAGAACGGGGATTCAATCAATCACAACTGCTCGGCCGGGTCCTGGCGAAAGAATTACATATCCCCTGCGATCCCTTTGTCCTGATTCGCACCAAAGATACCGATCCCCAGGTCGGCCTCTCGGAAATAGAACGCCGGGAAAACATCCGGGGCGCTTTCGCCGTCAGCCCGGGCAGGCGTTCACGCATCGAGGGAAAGGCCTTGCTGGTCCTGGATGACGTGATGACCACGGGCGCGACCGTCGAGGAATGCGCCCGGACGTTGAAAAGCTCGGGAGCGGATAAAGTTTATGTGCTGACGATGGCAAGGGTGGAGTAAGCAGACGATGGCCCAGACTTCGCCCGGCTATCCTCGGCTTGCGCCTCGGAGGACTTCAGGGCTACGTCGGGCTCGCAGAGCTCGTAGGCGGTAAGCACTAGGCAGTAGGCAGCAAAAAACCGTGATTTTCGAAAACCGAGATTGCTTCGTCGTCCCGCCATTGCGGGACTCCTCGCAATGACACCCTTTTTGTCATCGCGAGCCCTTAAGGCGTGGCGATCTCAAATCAATTATCCTATTAATGTTGTGAACCATCTATTGATGTGGAGATCACTTTCTTGAAAATTAACATCCGATTGATGATCTTGCTGGTGATATCCAGCGTTGTCCTCAATTGCGGGAAAAGTAGTAATTACGATTACCGGATACCGCTGGCGCCGGACAGCCCCTGGCCGAAGTTCCGCCGGAACGCCGAGCAGAACGGCCGGAGTCCGGTCAAACCAAACAAAAATGACGGGCTATTCTGGAGCTTTCAGACCGGCAAGGGTGTTTTCAACTCGCCGGTGATCAGCGGAGACGGGACTATTTACGTCGGCTCGGCCGACCGGATTTTCTACGCCCTCAATCCCACCGGGACCGTCCGCTGGAAATTCCAGACTGAGGAGATCATCGACGCCGCCGCCCTTCTCGATGACAAGGGCCGGGTTTATTTCGGCTCGGGAGATGGATACCTCCGCGCCTTGAATGCTCAAACCGGGGAGCTGATCTGGCAATTTCAGGCAGATGATCCATCCGTGAATAATGCCTTCATCCGCTGGTTCGAAGGTAATGTGGCCATGACCGCCAATGGAGATCTTATCGTCCCCAACGATAATTACTTCCTTTATTCTCTCAACCGGGACACCGGTCAGGTAAACTGGCGTTTCAAATCCCCTGATCAAAACTGGTCGCTTCCCGCCCTGGATACCGCGACCGGCAACCTGTTTTTCGGCAACGATAACATGGTCAAGCTTTTCGGCGACAACTCTTTCGCCATCGATAAGAATGGAAGCAAGCTCTGGTCCAATTTTTCCAAGGGCGCGATCGCGGCCAGTCCTCTCCTGAGCACCTCCGGCACGATTTTCCTGAGTGGGTTTGATGGATTTCTGCACGCCTACGAAGCCAGGACGGGCCGGGAGACCTGGAAATTCGGGGCCCATGATCATATCTACGCCAGCCCCGCCGAACTATCGGACGGCACGATCATCCAGCCGGCCGCGGACGGAACCATCTACGCGCTCGATCCGGAAAGCGGCGCCCAGATCTGGGCCTTTGATACCCGTGAAGCCGTCCGTTCCTCCCCGGCCATCGATGGCCAGAACCACATCTATGTCGGCTCCGGTGAAGGCCGGCTCTTTGTCCTCAATCCCGACGGGACCCTGCGCTGGGCCATCAAACTTATCGAGGAAGAACGCAACGACCTCAATTCCTCCCCCGCCCTCGGTAAAAACGCCGTTTATATCGCCGGTGAAAACGGGGGGGTCTTCAGTGTCCCCTACGATTACTGCCTACGGAAAGAAATGCGGAATGATTCCCGTTGTCTGCTGGGACCCAATGAGGATCTGCCCGCGGAGGGAACCCATCTTTTCTATACCACTCAATTCGGCGGCCTGCTGACCGATCCGCCCGAAGCCATCAACGCCAATGCCGCTCTGGCATTTTCGCTTTTCGTCCGCCGGAACGGTGATACCGCCCTCGCCCTGATCGACTCCAATTCAGTCCAGGTCAGTACCGATCCCCCCTCGGCTGTCAACGCTCAGGTATCGGGTGAGCGCCGGTTCCTGACCGTGGAACCCCTGGATTTCTTTTCGGCCGGAAGCGACAGCAAGATGTCCCTCTCTATCACTGGAAATTACCTGGAAAATCCCCAGCGGGACGGCCTGCGTTTTTCCGGAGGAGATCCGGCGGGTACTTTTTCGGAAACCTTCACCTTCTCGCTTAACCAATCCGGTCCGCCCACCCTGCCCATGCCGGTGCCGCAGAACCCGGGAGACGATTCCGGGATCTGGGAATTAAGCCGCCTGGCTGCCTCACTTCCCACGATCTTGACCAGCTATAACCAGATCGGCTTCGACGGTTTGCATTTCCTGGTCGGCCTGGTCGAAGGACAAAGCGGGGGAAAAGGCATCGCCTGGATGGTGGGAGCCAAACTGGCCGAGGGTGAAAACAGAACCGTCATCGACCCGGAAACCGGGGCGATGCTGCCGATGGAATTCGATTACAATTCCGGGTTGTTCACCCTCTCCAGCCAACGGGGAATGAAACTGGAAGTCATGAATGAAACCCTGAGTTTCCGGACCTTCCGGATCTCCGCCCGGCTCGATACCGGCGGCGCGATGGCAGACACTCCCCAGGTCCACGCCAGCCTGGTCTGCGCCGATCTTGGGTTCTTCGCCCCCTACCTTCGGGATCTCGGATTCTGCAACCCGGATACCGATAT
>JAPLJL010000306.1 GCA_026388615.1 Pseudomonadota bacterium
AACGACTCCGGACGGGTGCACGTGGCCTCGGCCCGGAATATTCCCCCCGTGGCTATCTACGGTCCCACCTCGCCGAAAGTCGGTTATGGACCTTTGGCCCCGGGAAGCAGAACCGTAGAACTGCCCTTGGAGTGCCGCCCCTGCCACATCCATGGACCCCGGGAATGTCCGGAGGGCCATTTCCGGTGCATGAAGGAAATATCGCCGGAGCAGGTTCTGGAGGCGGTTGGAACCATCTTTAATAATGTATTTGGAAATTGATTTTGTAGTTGCCTCATTTATGAGGCATGTTTCAAATTAAATGATTCGGGAGAAATATTTTTAGCCCGATCCCGCCTTTGACGGGATAAGTAACTCAGGTAACTACGAAAACATTTGATATCATAAAAATTATCCATAAACTTTTATAAACATGCAGATATTAATCATTCGGTTTTCTTCATTGGGGGATGTGGTCCTGGCCACGGCGGCGGTCGAGACCATCTTCCGCAATATTCCCGGGGCCGAGATTGATTTCGCCGTCCGGGAGGAATACGCCGACCTTTTCAAAGGCGACCCCCGGATCCGCAATCTTTTCATCTGGAAAAAAGGGCAGGGACAATTTGATTATCTTGAGGGAATGCGCCGGGAGAAATATGACCTGGTGCTCGATCTCCACCGGGTGACCCGGAGTTTCCGGCTCTACCCGTTTCTCCGTTATTCCCGATTGATCGGCTGCGAAAAAAGAAGCCTGGAGCGGAGGCTGTATGTCTGGTTCGGTTACCGGCGAAAGGGGCGCCTCCGTCCCCTGCTCGATGCTTACCTCGAGGCGGTCGAAAGAGCCGGGCTGGGGAAAGAAAAGTTTCTGCCCCGCCTGATCCCCAATCCGGAAGCCCGGGCGGAGGTGGAAAAAATATTTAATTCCCGGGGGATAAAACCGGGGGAGCCGATTCTGGCCCTTTCCCCGGGAGCCAAGAAGGAAATCCGCTGCTGGCCTCCGGATCGATTTGCTGAACTAGGAAGAAGGGCGATCGCGGAACTCCGGGCCCGGGTCCTGGTGCTGGGAGCGGAATCCGAGACGGAACTTATTCAGCGGGTAATCCAGACAATCGGTTCCGATCGCGCTTACCCGCTCCCGGGTTTGAGCCTGGACGGTTTGAGCGCCCTTTTATCCCGGGTCAATCTCATGGTGGCCAACGATTCCGGCCCGGCCCATGTCGGGCGGGCGGTCGGGACCCCGGTGGGTGTGATCTTCGGCCCGACCAGCCCGGAGTTTTTCCCGGCCTATGGAGCCGGTGATTTCATCGTCGAGCGTGAGCTCTCCTGCCGTCCCTGCAGTCTCAGGGGTGAGCGTCCCTGCTCCCGCCCGCAGCGGGAATGCCTGGAGGCGATTACGCCGGAAGAGGTTTATAATCAGGTAAAGACTAGTTTGTCTATCTCCCATGGCGGAAAAAGTAAGGAGTAAGAAATCAACGTTTGGACGGGGGAGAAATATGACCGCTAAATTTTCTAAATCCCGCTGGCAGCAGATCATCGGCCGTTTTCCGGAGTGCCGGGTCCTGGTGCTGGGGGACCTGATCCTGGACCGGTATCTTTTCGGACGGGTTAGAAGGGTTTCCCCCGAGGCCCCGGTTCCCGTGGTGGAACTGGAGGGGGGGGAAGACCGCCCCGGGGGAGCCGGCAATGCGGTGATGAACCTGGCCAGTCTCCAGGGAAAGGTTTGGGTGGCGGGGGTAATCGGCCAGGACAAGGCCGGGGAACGGCTGCTGGAAATCCTCAAGGGCCAAGGAATCCCCCGGCAGGCGATAATTTCGGATCCCAGCCGGGTCACTCCCTTTAAAACCCGCGTCGTGGCGATTCCCCAGCATCACCAGGTGGTCCGGATCGATCAGGAGAAAACTTCCCCGGTTTCCATCGAGATCCAGAGGAGGATCCTCGGCCAGGTGGAAAGGGTGATCGGCCAGGTGGATGCCGTGATCGTTTCCGATTACGGCAAGGGAATGGTTTCTCCCGGGATCATGGCAGGCTTACTCCGGATCGCGGGAAAACGGAAGATTCCGGTTGGGGTGGATCCCAAACCGGGCAATTTTCCCCTTTACCGGGGGGTGAGTTTCCTGACCCCCAACCATGTCGAGGCGGGAGAGATCGTGGGCTTCCGCGCCGAGAGCGATCCCGAGGTGGAGAAAGCGGGCAAGGAAATCATCGGGAAAACAGGCTGCCAGTCTCTCCTGATCACCCGGGGGGAGAAAGGCCTGACCCTCTTTGAGCGGGGGGCAAGGAGCAGGGAGCCAGGAGCAAAAGCCAGGAAAATCCCGGCGCCCGGCCCCGTGCTTTCCGTTATTCATATTCCCACTGCCGCCCGCGAGGTTTTCGATGTCTCGGGCGCCGGTGATACGGTGATTGCCGCCTACACCCTGGCCCTGACCGCCGGGGCTGCTCCGCAGGAGGCCGCCGTGATCGCCAATGTGGCGGCGGGGCTGGTGGTAGGCAAATTCGGCACGGCCTCGATCAGCCAGAAAGAACTGATGGAAGCAATATAAGAATAAATGCGGAATGCGGCCTGCCCGAGCCGATAGCTCGGCTGGCCCGAGGCTCGCCCAGGGTGTCGGCCAGGGATTTCGGCCTCCGGCCCTGTAGGGCCTACGGCCCGGAGGGATTGCGGAATGAAATAAAAAATGTAGGGCAAGGCTTTAGCCTTGCAATAAACGTTTTGAGACCAGAGACGAAAAACAAAATACCAATTTATAATGTCTAATTCCTGAAAGAGCAGAATCGAAAAATGAAAATCCCGTTTTTGGATCTAAAAGCGCAATTCAACACCATCCAGGGCGACATCCGGTCGGCTTTCAATCGAGTCCTGGATTCCCAGGCTTTTATCCTCGGACCCGAGGTGGATCAGTTTGAAAAGCAAATCGCTTCTTACCTGGGGGTCCCCCACGCGGTGGGGGTGGCTTCAGGATCCGACGCGCTCTATCTCGCGCTCGTGGCCCTGGGGGTGGGTCCCGGTGATGGGGTGATTACCACTCCCTTTACATTTTTTGCCACCGGGGGGGCGATCGTTCGGACGGGGGCCCGGCCGCTTTTCGCGGATATCGATCCCCAGACCTATAACCTTGATCCCGGAAAAATCGCGGAATTGATCGAGACCAATCGTCGGAATCCCCGGGCCAATATTAAGGCCATCATGCCGGTTCATCTCTTCGGCCAGCCGGCCGAGATGGATGCCATCCAAAAAATCGCCCGGACTTACGGGCTGACCGTAGTCGAAGACGCCTGCCAGGCGATCGGAGCCAATTTCCGGGGAAAAAAGGTGGGAGCCCTGAGCGAGTTCGGCTGCTTCAGTTTTTTCCCTTCCAAAAACCTGGGTGGTTTTGGGGACGGGGGCCTGGCCGTGACCTCCGATCCGGCCCTGGCGCAAAGGATCCGGAGACTCCGGGTTCACGGCAGTGAACGTAAATATCATCACGTTGAAATGGGGATAAACAGCCGGTTGGACGCCCTCCAGGCGGCGGTTCTCTCCGTCAAGCTTCCCCACCTGGACCGCTGGAACGCGGCCCGGAGGGAGAGGGCTTCGCTCTACGACCGGGCCCTGCGGGATCTCCCCGAGGTGGTTTTGCCCCCGGCCCCGGGCGAGGGGATGGAGCCGGTTTATCATCTTTATGTGATCCGGGCCCAAAAGCGAGATGAACTCGAGAAATTCCTGGTCGCCCGGGGGATTGGGACCGGGGTCTACTATCCGCTGCCTTTGCATCTCCAGCCCTGTTTTGCGGGGCTGGGATACCGGGAGGGCGAAATGCCCGAATCCGAGCGGGCCTCCCGGGAAGTGCTGGCTTTGCCGCTTTATCCCGAACTGACCGACGACCAGCAGGCTTCTGTCGTCCAGGCCCTCCGGGAGTTCTATCAGAAACCGGCGTCGGTTTAATCAGGGGCTGGGTCTGCCGCTGCGGGGAAAAACTTACTTTTAAAGCCGATCGGGCCGAATGCAGAGCCTGCGGAAATAAATATCAGAAGTCGGGAAACCGGGTTAAGCCGCAGACCGGCAGGACCAAAACGAAAAAAACCCGAAAATAGATTTTGTCTTTAAATAATTATTAAGAAGCCGGAGAGCTTAATCGCTTTCCGGCTTTCCTGTTTTTCCGCGCCCTAACCTTCCAGCTTTCGAGCTCTGCGAGCCCGACGAAGCTTCAGCGAAGTCTGGGCCAGCGTTCCAGCGTATTTTCTGTTTTATTCCTTCGGGACGATGACGGTGTCGTGCTTCCAGTTCTTATCGTCAGCCCGGGGATAGTCGAGGGTATAGTGAAGGCCGCGGCTTTCCTTGCGGGAAAGGGCGGAGGCAATCACCAGCTCAGCCACGGTGGCCATGTTACGAAGCTCGAGTAGGTCACTGGTGATCAGGAAGTTCCAATAGTATTCAGCGATCTCATCCTGGAGGATCTCTATCCGCCGGCGGGCGCGGAGGAGGCGCTTGTTGGAGCGGACGACTCCCACATAATTCCACATCAGCTGGCGGATCTCAATCCAATTCTGAGTAATGACTACCGCTTCATCCGAATCCACGGCTTTGCCGGGGTTCCAGGGGGGGATTTTCTGCCGGGGAATTTCCGGGAGGGGGCGGGAGGAGATATCCCGAAAGGCCCGCTCGGAAAAGACCATGGCTTCGAGGAGCGAGTTGGAGGCCAGACGATTGGCGCCGTGGAGGCCGGTGCAGGCGACCTCGCCCAGGGCATAAAGATGAGGAAGATCGGTTCTTCCCCAGGAATCGGTCAGGACTCCGCCGCAGGTGTAATGGGCGGCGGGAACCACGGGGATCGGTTCCCGGGTGATATCGATTCCGAAGGAGAGGCAGTTGCGGAAAATGTTCGGAAAACGTTCCTTGATAAATTTGGATTTCTTGTGGGTGATGTCCAGAAAGACGCATTCATCTCCAGAGCGCTTGAGCTCGGAGTCGATGGCTCGGGCGACGATATCCCGGGGGGCGAGATCACCTCGCGGATGGTAGCGTTTCATAAAGGCCTTTCCGCTTTTCAGGCGCAGGATGGCGCCTTCACCCCGGACGGACTCGGAAATCAGAAAGGATTTGGCCCGGGGATGGAATAGGCAGGTGGGGTGGAATTGAATGAATTCGAGGTTGGCCACCCGGCAGCCGGACCGGTAGGCCAGGGCGATCCCGTCTCCGGTGGCGACGTCGGGATTCGAGGTGTAAAGGTAAACTTTGCCCGCTCCGCCGGTTGCCATGATGGTGACCCGGGCCCGGAAGGTATGAATCTTGCCGGAGGAGA
>JAPLJL010000290.1 GCA_026388615.1 Pseudomonadota bacterium
TGATCGATATTTTTCCCTATAAACCTTCTGATATTATTGGATGGTTTATCCTGATTTTTGTCGGCATTCCGTATTGGGTTATTTCAGAGTTCATTTGGTCTTATTTTCTTGATAAAAGAGCCAAAAAAAAGATATCAAAAAGTAAAGTTTCTTTTGTACGGCTCTTACACCTTTTCATATTTATAATTACTTATATTGGTTTCAATATAGTTGTAATTTATCTTTTAAAACCTTTTTGGGAGAATCATTTTTCCTAGTGGTTTTGTCTAAAATATTTTCGGCGAAGTATATCTGCCCTAAGTGTGCGTAGGAGCTTTTCTTTACCTTCGATGGGAGCAATTAGTCAGATAATTAAAGTGAGGAGGCAGGGGGAGATGAAAAAGTTCAGAATTATTCTTGCGGCCGTGCTGGTATCGATACTGGGTTTTTCTCTCTCCTGTCAGAACGAGCTCAAGGTTACCGCCATCGGAGGGAGCGTCCGGGACGGAGTGACCGGGGGGCCGCTGGCCGGGGCCACGGTTACTTTCGCCGTCCCGGCGGATTATTTTAAAAGTTATAAGAAAATGCTGTTGACCGCCACCGCCGATTCCAACGGGCGCTGGTTTTTAGAGGACCTTCCTCCCGATATCCAGATCCGGGTATCCTTCCAGGCCACCGGTTTCCAAAGCTATGAGATGGACGTTCTCACTCCCGGGGACGGGGAATACCGGGAGGTAACGGTTACGCTGTATCAGTATTTCACCCAGGATGATGACCCCCGGAACGCGGTTTACGGCACCCTCTATGACGCCAACACCAGCCTGGCGCTGCCCGGGGCCGCCGTGCATCTGGAGTTCCGGGCCGGCACGGTCGTGATCGATACCACCACCGACCCGGCAGGGAATTTCTGGATCAGCGAACTGGCCGCGGAGGGTTTTAATATCTCCATTTCCAAGGACGGCTATCACACGCTCGCGGTGAGAATCAACTGGTGCGGGGGTTTAAATATGGGAAACCAGAGCCTCCTTGACCAGATCGGGTGCGGCGATCTGGACCTGGGAAACCTCTCCCTGGGTTCGAACGCGGCGATGACGGTCGAGGTGGCGGACGAGAACGGCAACCCTCTGGTTTCGGCCCAAGTGATTTTAATCCCTGACTGCACCGGACTCTGTGCGGAGGATGTGCAGAACGGAACCACCGATGAGTACGGATCGATAAGCTTCGAGGTCACTCTCGGCGCCAATTATTCGGTCACGGCGGTCAGCGCGGACGGATCTTTGCGGGGGTCCGATTTGGAGCCGGCGAATTTTCTGAAAAACTACGTGGGGATAGACTGCGGCGAGGTGGGGACCGATACCCTCACGCTCGTAAGCAGCAACAACGGAGATGATTCAGTCGGCGGGGTTCTCCGGCTGGTCTTCGATCAACCCGTGCAGATAGTGGGTGTAGAGTTGGACCATTACACCGATGCGGACGTTGTGGATGACCTGGTCCTGGATCGTTCCGGGATCACCCGCGGGGCGTCCTTCTCCCTGGCGAGTGGCGGTTACCAACTGGTTATCTCCCCTCTGGTTGTCAGCGGGCCGATCGAATCCGGAGACCACTTCTCATACAACTGGGAAGTGAAAAGCACGGTCAACGATGGCACGGAGCAAGGATTCAATTATTCGGTTAATGTCCACTAATTCGGGTGAGCGATCAGAAGAGAAATTTCGGGAACTCGCAACCAGGAAATAAACGGAAACTGACCCGGACCGGCCTGACCGTATCGTGGTAGCCCAGGTCCGGGACTCCCAGGAGGATCAGAAACTCAAGTAGTTCTGCCGGGATACTTAGAATCATTTTGAAGAAGATGCCCCGCGGCCAGACCGCGGGGAGATGGATTTGGATTTCGCGGGAGATGACTAGTTTTTCAAGGTTTTAATCACCTGCTCATACCCCTTCTGGTGGAAGGGGCAGACCTTCAGGCAGATCGAACAGCCCATGGCTTCGTAGAAATACCTGATGCATTTGTCCTGATCGATTCGGGAAATTATTCCATTTCCTTTCCCCACCGGTTCCTTCAGCACCGCGCCCGCCGGGCAGGCGGAAAAGCATTTTCGGCATTTGTCGCAGAATTCCGCGATCCCGAACTTCGGGGCTGCGGTTTCCGGGAGGGGAGAGGCGTCGGTCGCGACCATGGACAAGCGCTGGCGCGGACCGTACTTCTTCGTGATCAGGAGTCCGCTTCTTCCCATCTCGCCCAGGCCGGCCCGGACCGCCATGGCCGGGTAGAGGATCGGCCCCCCGAGGGGATGGCAGGCGATCGCGCGGTAGCCCCGGGAGCGGATGAAATCGGCGAGCCGGTTGGTAGCGACACCCAATTCCGCGTAAATCCGCATGGCCTCCAGGCCCGCTTCCGGCCCCGGCGCCGAATCGATGGCGGTAAAATCCATTTCCATTCCCAGGACAATCCCATGGGCGTATAACCGGTCCATCTTGCCGACGAAGTCGCTGGTGAAAATCAGGTTCTCATCCACCGGGGCGAAGCCGATCAGGCCGATTCCCAGCGATTCGGCCCGGGTGTAGATTTCCTTCCAGAATTCAGGGGGTGCCGGCTTCGGCGGGCGGGAAGGGGAGGTCAGTTCTTTTCGGTAATCCTTTCTCGACTTTAAAACCCCGCTCACGATCCGGCCGAAAACCTGGAAGGACCTGGTCACCATTTTGTTTTCCATAAATGGTTCCAGGTCAAATTTGTTCAGATCGATGAATTTGGATTTCAACCCTTTTGATCTTTTTAAGTCCGTCCTTCCTTCTCCCGGTTTCCGCTTCCGAGGCAGCCGGCCCGCCAGCTTCCCGATCCGGCTGTTTTCGGTGTCGTAGAGGCCAAGTGCCAACAGCGAGATCTGGTTGATGAATTTGACCGCGTTTTTCATTCTCCGCTTGGCGAAGGATGTTTTATTCGGTTTTCTTTCAATCATGTTATTTTTTATGGTTTGTTTTTTTCTTTACCAACTCATCAATTTACTGATTCATTTATTCAATCTTTTAAACATCCTGCGGTTTTTCTTGTAGATCTGCAGAAACTCCCGGAAGAGTTCGTCGTAAACTTTCCGGTTTGCCGGGTTGGGCTGGTAGACGTTGGAGAATTTGACCAGGCCGGGGATGTCGTCGAATTTGATGTAACCCAGGGCCACGGAAGCCAGGAAGGCCGCGCCCCGGGCGTTGCCGAGAAGGGGGTCCCGGACCTGCCGGATGGTCCGGTCGAAAACATCCGCGTAGATCTGGCCCCAGGCATTCAGGCGCGCCCCACCGCCGATGAGGTTAAGCGGATCGAGTTTTCTCTTCACGAATTTTTCCACGTACCGGAAAACCCACCGGGAATTGAGGGCGACACCTTCCAAAACCGCCCGGACCAAGTCCTCCCGGCTGGTCCGCAGGGAAAGGTTGTAAAACCCGCCGCGGAGATTCTTGTCTTCCACCGGGGTTTTCTCTCCGTTCAGCCAGGGGGTGAAGATCGCGCCGTTACTCCCGGCCGGCACCCGGGCCGCGGCCCGGTCGAGGCGTTCGAAGATATCTTCAGGCGGGGGGACGGCGGCCAGCCCGTCGGAGGGAAAAAGCAGGTTGTTGATCAGGAAAAGGAGGCTCCCGCCCGCGGTATCCTGCTCGTTGGCACAGAAGTATTTTCCCGGGATGGCGGAGGGCAGGGAGGTGATGATGTGCAGGACATCGGTTTTTTTGAAAGGAAGGTGGCAGAGGATCCAGGAAGAGGTTCCGATGTAAATGTGGGTTTCGAAATCGCGGACCGCACCCGAGCCGAGGCAGGCGGACTGAAGATCGGCGGAGCCGACGGTGACCCGGACGGTTTCCGGCAGGCCGAGGTCGCGGGCGGCCTCCGGGGTGAGCGTTCCCAGGATATCGATCGAGGACCGGAGCGGGGGGAGTTTGCTCCCGTCCACCCCCAGGGTCCGGAGCAGAATCTGGTCATATCTGACGTTGTTGATATCCCGGATATCGGCCAGCCAGAAAAGGGCGATGGAATCGGGGGAGGCCGCGATCTGGCCGGTCAGGCGGAGATTCAGGTAATCCTTGCTCCCCAAAAACATATGGGTGCGGGCGTAGATCTCCGGGCGGCGGTTCTTCCAATAGAGGATGTGGCCGGCGTCGTCTTTTCCGGAGAGGGCGGGGGCGCCGCCGGCCCGCGGGATAAACGAAAGGATGTTGGAGAGGGAATATCCCATGATATTGAGGAACCCCTCCATCCGTTCCTTCACGTAAGGGGCACCCCGCGAGTCCATCCAGGTCAGGGAGTTCATCAGGGGTTTTCCCGCGGAGTCCACCGCCACGGTGGAGGCGAAGGTGCTCGAGCAGGCGACCGCGGTGATGTCCGCGGCCGGGGCTAGGTTCCGGGCGAGAAGCCGCCGGGTAGCTTGGACTATCGCCCGCCACCAGTCCTCGGGGTCCTGCTCGGCCCCGCCTCCTTCGAAGAGGTGGATCGGGGTCGGCTCGAACTCGAATCCGAGAGCCTCACCCCGGGTATTGAAAAGGGCGACCTTGGCCCCGGTGGTGCCGTGATCGATGGCGAGGATGTATTTGTCCTGACTCATTTTGGAAGTATTTTTACCCGCCTCCGCAGAAAGCCACGGGTTTTACCCGTGGATGAATGCCCTCTGGCGGGTAACCCTCCGTAGCTTCCGACTTCGCCAAGACTACGTCGGACAGGTTAGCGAAGGAGGGTTAGCTTCGGCGGGTTTCGCCCGCCGTAAGCTTGGTGGAAGTGCCACGGCTTTTAGCCGTGGGGCTCCACTCTTTAAAAATGCCAGGAATCCTTCCGGAATTCAAGAATTGCCGATTTGGGCGGTATTCATGATAAAAATGGAGTGTTATAATTTTAAACACAGGACAAAACATCATACTAATTGTTATATTTGTGGTTGATGCCAGACTTTTTCATCAGGTAGAGAAAGGCGGGGGATATGACCAGGCTGGAAGAAATAGTGACCGCGGTTAGTAATTTGCCTGAGAAAGAATACAGCCAGTTCCGTCAATGGTTCCTCGAACGGGACTGGGAGAGGTGGGACAGGCAGATAGACGCGGATTCCGCGTCCGGCAGGCTTGACTTCCTGGCTCGTGAAGCTCGAGAGGCCAAGAAAGACGGGAAGCTGCGGAATCTCTGATGCACCGCGCGACGGATAAATTCTGGCATTGCTATAATAGTTTGCCCCAGGAAATTCGGGATCGAGCGGATAAGGCTTTCGCGCTGTTAAGGGAAAAGCCCAGACATCCCTCATTACATTTCAAAAAGATCGGGACATTTTGGTCCACCCGGGTTGATATTACCCACCGGGCTTTAGCAGTTGAAGACGGCCAGGATTTCATTTGGGTCTGGATCGGTTCTCACGACCAATATGAACGGCTCATTGAGCGGAGCTGATATAATCACGGCGACTTCCGGACCTTTTTCGGACCGATCAACAAATCTTCAGCATAAGCTTTTTTCTCGTCTTTATTCCCGACACTGGCACTGACACGGATTCTTCCTGCAATTTCTTTTTCAACGCTTTACATCACCGTCCTCTCGACTTTCCCGTTTTCGTCCACGCTGTCGATGATCAGCCCTTCGAAGGATTTGCCGTCCTTCCCCGGCTTGACCACCTCGTTGATCAGGCTAATGAATTCCAGGGGATTGACGCAGGCCTCGGGGGGGAGGACGCCTTTCTCCGTGATCTTGCCGCGGCTCATCAGGACCACCCCGAAGGCGGCAGGGATGCCGGTGCCTTCGCCCAGGGCCTGGCTCTGCGAGGCCATGGAAAAGATGTACTTCCGCGGTTTGCCGTCCTTCCGGCCGGTCGCCACCACCTTGACGCATCCTTTCTGGGAGCCGAATCGGGTTTCCTTCAGGATCCGTTCCCTTTCCTTCAAGATGTAGGCGATGGAGAAATCGTAAAGGCTCACGGTCTTGCCCTTCACTCTGATCGGCTCCTTCCGATGGAGGCCGAGCTCGACCATTTTCAGGATCAGGTCGTAATACTCCGCGGGGAGGACCGTGCCCTTGTTGGTGACCCGCCGGACTTTCAGGTGGCGGGGGAGCGTGATCTGCTCGGGGTGGGGATAGGGATAGACCCGGATCCCGGCGCCGAGCAGGTGAAAATCCACCTCTTCCTGGAGGGCGAGGCCCTCAGGGGAAAGAAAGCGCACGTACTTCAGCTCGTCGTCGATGAACTGGGGTACTTCGATGGACATGCAGTGGAAACGGTGGGCGATCACGCCCTCGCCCTCTTCCGGCTCGCCGCCGTGGGCGTGGTAGATGTCGATTGACTCGGTTTCCTCTAGGAGGGTCTCGGCGGCGAAGCGGGCCAGGAGGTTGGTTACCCCCGGGGAGCTTCCCATTCCGATCAGGCAGGTGATGCCTGCCTTTTTCGCGGCGGCGTCCATTTTCAGGATTTCTAAAGTGGCGTCCACGTCATCGCAGATATCGACATAATTCACCTTCGCGCGGATCACCGCCTTAAGGATCGGGGCGGCGAAGAGGTAAAAGGGCCCGGTGCAGTTCAAAACAATGTCCGCCCCCCGGATGGCCTTTTGCAGGCTTTGCGGACTGCGGGCGTCCACCTTTACGGCCGAAACCTTTTTTCCTGCGCTGGAGGCGACTTTCCGCGCCCCGGCCAGATCGAGATCGCCGATGACGATACTCTCAAACTCGGGCAGGCCGGCCAGCGTCCGGACCGCCACGCTTCCCACCTTGCCCGAACCGCCAAGAACCAATACTTTGGACATGACGACCTCCCTTTAATGAGAAATTAATTAGAACTTAAATAATCTTGTTTGTGTCATTGCGAGCGCGAGCGAAGCAATCTCTTTAATGTTCCCGCCTGGGAATTTAGATTGCCACGCCCTCAATAAACTCGGGCTCGCAATGACGGGAAAAGATTATTCCCAATCGACCCTGGGATATTGATTAGAAATTCGTCATTAGAAATTAGAAATTCGCGAGCGATAAAACAGGGTTTAGGTAAAAGGGACATAAGCGCGGGTCGCGAGGGCCTCACCATTCCAGGATCTTTTTCCGTTTCAGGTAAATGAAGAAATTGATGGAGTCGTACTTGATCGGGCTGAGATCGACGATTTTCTGGAGGGGCTTTTTCCCGTCGACCAAGTCAATGGTCTGCTGTTCCTGAGGCGAGAGGATAAAACTTTCCAGGAGATCCTGGTTGAGAATCCGGGGTACCTTGTCCAGGAAGCTCGCGGGGTTGTAAACCTCGATCCGCAGATAATCCGTCCGGACTTTTTTATTCCAGAGCTCGGTCAGGCTGCGTTCGGTCTCGCTGTCTTCTTCGGGGGTTGGCGGCGGGCCGGCAGCCTCATTCGGGTCCGGTTTCGACTTTTCTTCCTCATGTCCCCAGTCCACCATGCTCTCGAGCATCTTGACCTGTCCGGTAATTTCGAATTTCTTGGTTTCCCCGGAAAGGAGATCGTGAAGTTTGTTCAGTAATCCTTCTGCCAGGCCATC
>JAPLJL010000443.1 GCA_026388615.1 Pseudomonadota bacterium
ATACTATTTTTTTACTGAGCGTCGATTGGATACTTTGTCAGGATCTAAACCGAGCTTTATGATTTCCTTGACCGCCCACTCGTAATCCTGTTTGTCTACCGCGTTGGAAAGTAGGAACTCGGCTTTTTGTTCGTCGGTGTAAATTTCAACAGGAACGGTAATCTTTGATTTGGGAAATGACGATTTCCGTTTCATCTTTTTCTTTCTTTGATTGATTGTCTATTTCCTATGTTATCGCAAATCCGGGTAGGTTTCCAACATTAAAATTTCCAGGAGAGTCATTAATTTCTGTACTACCGATAGGAAAACGAGATTGCCGCGTCCTCGATGCTCTCGGACTCGCAATGACACATACCATAGATTTTTAAAAGAATGCTCAATTAGAACCTCCTGACCATCAGCGGATTTGCGAAAAAAAACTTGTTTGCATAAAATATTGCATATAACAAAGCATACATAAAAAATAACCCGAAGGAGCGAGAGATGCGGACTACGATCGTGATTGATGATGAAATTTACGAGAAATACAAACCCCTGGTGAACAAGCGCAAGCTGAGCAGGTTGATCAACCAGCTTCTGAAAGAAAGGTTGGAGGAAGCCAAGGGCCGGCTGGCGGCCAAGGAAATGAGAGAAGGTTACGTCGCGACCCGCCGGGAGAGAAAAGCCCTCAACGAGGATTGGGACGAGATCCTGGCCGAGGGCTGGGAATGATCTCGTATCCGAAGAGGGGCGAGGTTTACTGGGTGCGTCTTGACCCCGCGATCGGTTCGGAGATAAAAAAGACCCGGCCCGCCCTGATTATCTCGAACGATATCGGCAACCGGTTTTCCGACCGGGTAATAATCGCCCCCATTACTTCCAAGGGGTCCGCGCGGGTTTTCCCGTTTGAAGTGGCCCTGCCGAAAGGCTCAGCGGAACTGGGTGAGGACTCCAAGGTGCTTCTGGATCAGATCCGGTCCGTGGATAAATCGCGCCTGGAAAGAAAAATCGGAAAGCTGTCGATGGAAGCGATGAAAAAAATCGACCTGGCCATCCACCTTAGCCTAGGCCTGGTGGATTAGAGGGAGAAGGAATCATTGTTTGTTGTGTTCCATAAGTCTCCAACAGAATGCAATGCATTAGCAAACTAATGCACTCCATATATGAAAATCTCCCCCGCCCCTCTTTCAACAAAGAGGGGAAAGGAATAAAAACGCGGGCTTCCCTCGACCGCAATGCCTCGGAATCTGATCGAAAAGCCCGCGACTACCGAGCTCTGTGATTTTCTGGGTTCCGGCTTTCGCCGGAATGACGGTTTTTGGCTTGAAGCGCTATGCCCTATGTCCTTTGCCTTTTAAACTTTTAGGCTTCCTAACTCTTAGGCTTTTAGGCTTAAAAATAAGTGTGGGCGCCCGAGGGGGACCCAGGCGCCCACTTGTAGTAGAGAGGGGGATAGGAGGAGGTTAGAAAAGACCTTTTACCTTACCGGTTTTCACGTCCACGTCCACCCGGCGGAAGGCCGGATCGGAGCTGGTCCCCGGCATCAGGCTGATCGTCCCGGTGCAGGGGCAGAGAAAACCGGCTCCGGAAAATACCAGAACGTCCCGGACGGGCAGGGTCCAGCCCTTGGGCACACCCTTTATCGCCGGGTCGTGGGTTAAACTTAAGTGAGTCTTGACCATCATCGTATTGAAATTCTTCATCGCAGGATCTTCTTCAAATTTCTTGGCTTTAGCTTCGGCCTCGGGGGTCCAAGCCACCCCGCTGGCCCCGTAAACTTCTTTGGCGATCAATTCCACGCGCTTTCGGAGCGGCATCTCCAGAGGGTAGAGGAACTTGATGCTGGGTTTTTCCCGGCAGGCGTCGATGACCGCGTCGGCCAGTTCCAGCGCGCCTTCCCCGCCCTTGCGCCAGTGCTCGGAAACCGCGCAGCGGGCCCCGGCCTTTTCCGCGTACCTCTTCACCAGGGCAATCTCGTTCTTGGTATCGGTGTGGAAGGAGTTGATGCAGACCACCGGGGTAATCCCGGATTTCTTCACGATCGAGAGGTGATGGAGGAGGTTGGCGATTCCTTTTTCGAGGAGGCCGAGGTTTTCCTTCTGGTAGGCTTCGTCCAGGGGCCGGCCGGCTACGACCTTGGGCCCGCCCCCGTGCATCTTCATGGCCCGGATCGTGGAGGTCAGCACCGAAACATTGGGGACGAGTCCGGAGAGCCGGGACTTTACGTTCCAGAATTTTTCAAAACCGATATCGGCTCCGAAGCCGCTTTCGGTCACATGGTAATCAAACATCTTCAGGCCCAGGCGGTCGCCGATGATGGAGGACTGGCCGACCGCGATGTTGGCGAAGGGACCGGCGTGGACCATGACCGGCTGGTATTCGACCGTGGACATCAGGGTGGGGTTGATGGTGTTCCGCATCCAGGCGCACATGGCTCCGGCCACTTCGAGATCCTCGGTCGTCACCGGTTTACCCTTTTTATCGTAAGCGACAGTGATCTTTCCCAGCCGCTCGCGCAGGTCCTTCAGGTCGCGGATGATGGAAAGGATAGCCATCAGCTCGGAGCTGACGGCTATCCCGAACCGGGAAGGCATCATATAGCCGTCCATCTTGCCCCCGATGCCCATAATGATGTTGCGCAGGCCCTGGGCGCAGAAATCCATCACCCAGCCCATTTCGATATTCTTGGGATCGATGTCGAGGCGCCGGAGCTTCCGCTGGGAAAGCTCCTCGTCATTGTAATTGGATTCGTGCTGCAACCGGGCGTTCAGGGCGACCATCGCCAGGTTGTGGGCGTTGACGATATCGTTGATGTCCCCGGTCAGGCCGAGGGAGAATTCAGTCATCGGGATCAGCAGGGCAAGCCCCCCGCCCGCGGCGGTGCCCTTGACGTTCATGGTCGGACCGCCCGAGGGCTGGCGGATGCACCCGCCGGAGTTTTTCTTCCGCTTCCCGAGGCCTTCAATCAGGCCCAGGGTAGTTGTGGTTTTGCCTTCACCCAGTGGGGTGGGGGTGATCGCGGTTACTTCGACGAACTTTCCATCGGGCCGGTTTTTCAGGCGCTCGGAAATCTTCATGAAATCGAGCCGGCAGAGCTTTCCATAAGGAATTATCTCATCCTTTTTTAATCCCAGGCGTTCCCGGTACTGCTCGGGCGTGGGCATGCGCTCTTCGGCGATCTCGGCGATCTGCCAATCTTTAAGCTTGACTGGGTCTAGTTTCTTGGTCGTCATTTTCAATTTTGCTTTTGTTAATCCAAACTAACAAACTCTATCCCGAGCTAATATTTATCCGGTAATGTTTTTCGTGTCAAGTATAAAAAATAAAGTCAAAATTACATAATTGCCAAGGAAAACAATAGGTTATGATTTACTAGGAATAATAGACGCCCAAATCAGGTAATTGAGTGCGCCGTATACGAGGTTTAGGGCTGAAATATGTAGGGTAAAACACCTACTGATTTGTTTTTTTGTTTATATTTATCTGTAACAATTCGTGATAGGCTCGCTGAATTTTTTTTGTGACCGGTCCGGAAATGCCGGAGCTGATCATTTTCCCCTCGACTTTTATCACCGGAGCGACCTCGATCAGGGAGTTGGTGAGGAAAATCTCCCCGGCCCGATAGAGATCGGAGGGCCTTAATTTTTTTTCCCGGCAGGTGATTCCCAGTCCGACAGCCAATTCCATTACGATTTCCCGGGTAATCCCCGGGAGGATTGGACTCTGAGTGGGGGGGGTGAAAAGGGTGGATTTTCCGACTAGGAACAGATTAGTCATCGCGCCTTCAGCGACGAACCCGTTTTGATCCAGAAAAATGGCCTCATCGGCGTTCCGGCTCCGGGCTTCTTCCCGGGCCAGGCGGTTCTCCAGATAATTCAGGTTTTTCCAGCGCGGCAGGGGAGAAAGAGAATTACGGCGGATCGTGCTGATCACCGCTGATACCCCCGATTTATTCATCCAGCGCGGGGGCGAGTAAGGGATGACCGTGATGACCAGCTCGCCCGGGGCTGGTCTTTTCTTCACTCCGGCATGGGAGTCCGGACCGGGGATCAGAGTGATCCGGACCCGGGCCTCGGACAGATTGTTCAGGCAAATGAGGTCCTGGATGGCTTTGGCGATCCGGGAATTCTTTTCCCCCATCCGGATTCCCAGGGTCCGGGCGGAAACCCGGAGACGCTGCAGGTGATCGTCGAGCCGGAAAGGATGGCTCCCGTAAACCCGCAGGGTTTCGAACAGGCCCTCGCCGTAAAGGAACCCGGGGCTGAAAACCGAGATCCCGGCTTCAGAGGCCGGGAGGATCAAACCGTTGTAATAGACATATCCGTTCATAAATATTAAATGACTAATGACTAATTTCTAATTCCTAATCAAACACCAATTTCTAATGACCAACTCAGAAAATACGAAATTAGAAATTCGACATTAGGAATTTTCCAATTGGACATTGATTAGAAATTCGTCATTAGAAATTAGACATTTATTAATTTAATCCCTATTCGAAGAGCACCTCTTTCAACGCCTGGCCTTTGATGAGGGTTTCCTCGTATTCCGCCTCCGGGTCGGAATCGGCCACGATCCCTCCCCCCACATGGAAATGGGCCGTTCCATTCTTAATAAAGATGGTACGGATCACGATGTTCAAATCCGCCCGGCCGTCGAAACCAATATATCCGAGTGAACCAGTATACAGGGAACGGGCCTGCGGTTCGAGCTCGGCGATAATCTGCATAGCCCGGATCTTGGGGGCGCCGGTGATCGATCCGCCCGGAAAGGCGGCGCGCAGGAGATCGACCACGCTCAGACCTTTACGCAGCCGGCCCTCCACCGTGGAACCCAGGTGAAAAACCGTCGGGTGAGTTTCCAGCCGGGCGTGCTCCTTGACCCGCACAGTTCCATACCGGCAGACCCGCCCCAGGTCGTTTCTCTCGAGGTCCACGATCATGTTGAGCTCCGCCCGGTCCTTGGGGCTTTCCGAGAGTTCCCGGCGGAGCCGGGCATCCTCGGCGGGATTCCGACC
>JAPLJL010000015.1 GCA_026388615.1 Pseudomonadota bacterium
CGCAGGCCCCGCGCCCAATTCAATAAATCCGCCGGCGGCCGAGGTTCCAGAATCCGGGCAAAAAGGTTGAGGGGAAGGGAACTGACTACCTCCCCGGCCTGGACAACTTCCCTGCCGTTTGACTCGATGGCCTGAATGGACTTATGATCGTGGAAAATTTTTGTTACCGTCGAACCCGTGCGGATATTCTCCCTCCCGGCCCGGTCGGCCAGGGCCTCGAAAATGGCCCCGATCCCTTTTTTAGGATAATAGAACGAACCGTCGAGGTGTTTGGTTTTGGCCCGGCGGCCGAAAAGAGCCTCGGTCACGAACGTTCGGAGGTTCAGCCCCTGCAACCGCTTTCCCGCCACTTCCGCCGACAGCCGGTCCCAAGACGCTCCCCATAACTTTTCCGAGTAATCCTTCAGGAAAAGATCCGTAATTGTTTTCCCGTAGGCACGCAGGGCATATTGTTTGAAGCTTCCGTCCGGCTTTCCCGTCCCCAACCGGGAGCGCACCAATTCCAGGGCGGCCCCCATAAAGAAAAAAGGCCCGAGGTTCCTGACGAGGTTCAGGGGGGAAAGCGGGAAGTCGATGAATTTCCCTTGGTGATAGATGTGGCTGGGGGCTGAGATTTCCAGGAGATCTTCCCCGAGAAGCCTCCGGAGCTCCGCAGTGACTTCCGGGTCCTGGTCATGCAGGCGATGCGCCCCGGAATCGAAAAGAAACCCGTCCTTTTCCAGGGTGACGCAATTGCCTCCGATCCGGTCTCCGGCTTCATAAATGGTAAATGGGATCCCTTTTTTCCGGGCGTAATAGCCCACCGCCAGGCCGGCCGGCCCCCCTCCCAGGATGGTGATGTGCGCGGGTTTACCCATAAAACTGAAAAAGCAATTAAATCTGATCCTTCTTCATTCGTGTGCGGAATTTTTTGTAGTTTGCCGATTCATCGGCGGTTTTAAAAGAGCCCGATAAATCGGGCAACCACAAAGCATTCGAAAATAATAGTCGAGCAAGCTCGACCACTACATTTGCTGCGATTTTCGCAGGTTGTGGACTGCGGCTACCGCGATCTTTTTCGGCTATTTCGAGAAAGCTTCCTGATAGGATAAACGACCGCTACACGCAACCTAAAACCATCTTGCAAGGCTTCCCTCGACTACAATGCCTCGGGATCTGATCGAAAAGCCTTGCCCTACGTCTTCGGTTTTCATTCGTCAATCTACAATCGTAATTCGTCAATTATTTTTTGGTTCCCCGGGAGGATTGGCCGGCAATCAATTTTTTCCTGGAATGATACTGCTGGGTCAGGCTCAGGGCTTTCAGGGCCCGGTCGATGGTGATAAAGGTGGGGAAACCGGCGCTCAGGAAGGTCTGCTGGATTCGGTTCCGTTTTTCCTCTTCTACCACGGAAGGGATCACTACCACTACGGGTTTTTTAACCTCATTATTCAGGGCATCGATGAAGGCGCTTACGGTATGGTCCACCAAACCCGGGGCGAAGTGCTCAGCGTAGATATAATACTCCATGGTAAAAACCAGCATGATGATATCGCAGTCCGGGTCTTCCTCCAGGGCCCGGAAAACGTCGCCGTAGATAAAGAAATTGACATAGGAGGTTGCCATGTCGATCGGGTTTTTGACGCTGGTCCCGGGGGCGTCGAAGGCCGTCCGGAGCTTGGCGGTGGTTTCCGGGGAAAGCTCCGGCATCTCGAACCCCCAGTCCGCGGTCCGGTCGGTGTAGTTGACCGAAACCCCACCGCTCATACAGACCATCATCAGCCGCCGGCCGGTAAAGGCCGGAAGGCGGTTGACCGTCATGGCGGTCTCGACCAGTTCCTCGAGGCTTCCGGCCTGAAGGGCGCCGGCCTGTTTGAAGACCGCCTCCCAGGTCTGCCGTTTCCCGCCCATCGCCCCGGTATGCGAGGCCGCCGCCCGCACCCCGACTTCGGCGAGCCCGCCCTTGAGCACGATCACCGGCTTCTTCCGCCCGGCCCGGACCAAGGCCCGGGCCAGGGAAGCCCCGTTCCGGGTCCCCTCGATGTAAACCAGGATGATCCCGGTGGCGGGATCCTCGGCGAAATAATCGAGCAGCTCATGCGAGCTCAGGTCCGTCTCGTTCCCGTAGCTCACCACCTTCTGAAATTTCAGTCCGCAGCGCTGGCCCAGGAAAATCCCGCTGAAGGCCAGTCCCCCGCTCTGGGAAAGAAAGCTGATATTTCCCTGGCCCTCCCACTTAGGCAGATCGGGCCGGAAGCCCAGGCCCTGGGCCGGATAGTAGATCCCCATGCAGTTGGGGCCGATGAGCCGGAGCCCGCTTTTCCGGGCGATCTCCAGGATCTTCTCCTCGAGCTCCATCCCGGAATCCTCCCCCGTCTCACTGAAACCGGAGGTGAAAATCGCGGCCGAGCGCACCCCCTTCTCTCCGCACTCCGAGATGATCTCAGGCAGGAACTTGGCGGGGACGGAAATAACCACGTGATCCACCGGCCCCGGGATCTCCCGGATCGTCCGGTAGGTCGGATAATCCTTGACCTGCTCGCCCCCGGAGGGATTGACCGCGTAAATCGGGCCGGCGAAACCCAGGGCCCGGTTGGCGTCGGCGAACATCACCCCGGCGTTGTTCATGCGGTTGGAAACCCCTACCACCGCCAGTGCCCGGGGGTGAAAGATCCGGTCCAGCGCGGAAAAATCCATCTTAGGATTTCCCGGGTCAAACTTCTGGGGTAAATTCGGAGCTGGGCGCGGTTTCTTCCCCCCCCCGGAAGAGCGGGGTTTGCGGCCGGCCGAAGGATCAGATTTTATTTTCTGTGTTTTCCTGGGTTTGCTCATGTATTTGCTCAATGTAACGGCGAAGCTTTTCCTCTCCGTCTCCGATGAATTCGATAAAATGAACCCCGCTCCCGGGCACCCGGTCCCCGTCGATCATGTCCACCTTTTCCTGGGAAACGATGTGCACCACCTCGGCCACCGCTTTTATTTCCTGTTCGGTGCCGGGAAGCTTGAAGACCACCTCGAGCTTGGTCCGGAGGGGGAGATCGGTCCGGCCCCGGATGAACATTCCCCCGTAGCTGATATTTTCCGAGTATTCCCGCTCCAGGGCTTTACCGGTCCTGAACTTGACTGTGAGCCGGACGGGCAGCCGCTGTTCGCGGCGCATTCCCACCAGTCGGGAAAACCGGCCTTCCACTTCGTTCAGAGCGTGATCGAGATTGTAATTGCCGGTAAATTTCACATCGGAGGTCATCTCGAATTTTTTCAGCACCGCCTCTTTTTCCTGCCTGCCGAAATTCTCGAGTTCGATGATCTCCATTCGCAATTCCTGGATCCAACCAGCGAACCATTTGATCATGCTCGGCACGAAGTGCTCATAACTGAATCGGAAAACCACGCCCACGCTGTTTCCCCCGATCCAGCTGAAGATGTGGAGTTGGGGAAGCTCCTCCTGCTTAAAACGGGTGCGGGCGGTTTTCAGGAACGACTTGATCTGCGGGAAAACCCGGGAAGCGAAAGGAATGATAAATGCGATCTCAAAAAATTCCCTGGCCATAACGATTCAAATCTATATCAGTTGAGTGCCCCTGTTCATAAATTCGCCAACATATAATCGCTACGTCATTGCGAGCGAGCCAAGCGAGCGAAGCAATCTCAAAAGAGGGATTGCTTCGGCTTCGCCTCGCAATGACACATTTACGTTTCCAGCCTCCGATAAAAGCAGGTCCGGTTCCCGGTGTGGCAGGTCGGGCCCGCCGGTTCAGCTTTGACCAGGATGCAGTCCCCGTCGCAATCGTAATAAACCTCTTTCACCCTGAGCACATTGCCCGATTCCTCACCTTTTTTCCAAAGCTTATTCCGCGAGCGGCTGTAGAAGGTGGCGAAACCGGTGGTCAGGGTAAGCCCCAGGGATTCATTATTCATATAAGCGACCATTAAGACCGCTCCATCCTTAATATCCTGGACCACGGCTGGCACCAGCCCCTTTTCATCGAACTTTATTTGAGGAAATTCCATAACTTACACCTCACAATCCCACATCTTGTGGATAAAGCTGTTTATAAACACAATATATAGGTTCCTAGGGTTCCAGGGGCCAAGGGGAAAGAAACATTTTTAACTTCTGAAATCATCTTATTTTTTTAGGGGGTTCGATGACTTTGATTGGATTGTTTAAAAACTCTTTTTCCAACCCCTATTCGCATTTCCACTGGAACCCTCGAACCCTTGAACCCCTTTCCTATCTTGCCGCCTGAATCGCTTCCTTTAAATTAATTGTCCCCTCATAAAGAGCCTTACCGATAATTAATCCGAAAATGCCAAGGTTTTCAAGACCTTTTATGTTCCGAACATGTTCAGCCCTGGAAATCCCTCCGGCCACGATCACTTTCATCCCGATAGCTTCGGCGAATTTTTGATAGGTCCCGAGATCAGGCCCTTCCAGGGTCCCGTCCCGATTGATGTCGGTAAAAATAATCAGGCTCCCGCCCCACGACTTCACTTTCCGGGCCAGGTCCCAGGCATAAACCTCGGTTCCTTCCTGCCAGCCCTCAACCTTGACCTTGCCTCCGGAGGCGTCGATTCCCACCGCCACCCGCCCGGGAAAAGCCCCGTTGATTTCCTGGAAGCGCTCGGGATACTTGAAAACCACCGTCCCCAGGATTAGCCGGTCGATGCCGGCCTCGAGGTAAATCCGGGCATCCTCTCTGGTGCGGATTCCACCCCCGACCTGGATCGGAATCCGGACCCCCTTCCGGATCCGCAGGATCTGCTCCCGGTTCTCCGGTCTTCCCAACCGGGCTCCGTCCAGGTCTACCAGGTGGAGATATTCCGCCCCTTCCCCTTCCCATTTCTTGGCCAGGGTCAGGGGATCCTCGGCATAAACCTTCTGCTTGGTAAAATCACCCTGGTAAAGCCGGACCCCTTTTCCACCCTGGATGTCAACGGCAGGAAAAACAATCATCGGCAAAGCCTCAGGGTTCGAGGATTCAAGGGTTCAAGGGTTATAAGAATTGGAAAAACGTTTCGTCTTTTGCTGCTTTGCATTTTCCTCTCCATTCGGACCCTCGACCCCTGGAACCCTAGAACCCTTCTAAATGATTCCTTTGGTCGACAAAACTCCCTGGATCCGGGGATTGATCCGGGTGGCTTCCATCATGGACCGGGCGAAGGCCTTAAAGGCGGCCTCGGCGATGTGATGGGGATCGCTCCCGTAATGCAGGTTGACATGGAGATTGGCCGAGAGCTTCTGGGCGATCGCGGAGAAAAATATCTCCAGGAGATTGAGATCGAACTCCCCGGCCTTGGCGCTGTAACGGTCGGGGCCGCCTTCTCCCCGGCCGAACAGGTTGATCACCAGGTAAGGCCGCCCGCCGAGATCCACCGCCACCGAAACCAGGGCCTCATCCATCGGCACCGTGGCCTCCCCGTAGCGGGAAACGCCTTCCCGGCCGCCCAAGGCCTGCGAGATGGCTTCCCCCAGAGTGATCCCAACGTCCTCGACCGTATGATGGTAATCAACCTCTACGTCTCCGCTCGCCTCCACCTTGATGTCCATCAGGCTGTGCCGCCCGAAAAGTTCCAGCATGTGGTTAAAGAAAGGGATGGGGGTTTTTATCTGGTAATCCCCCTTGCCGTCAAGGTTTACCGTCACCCTGATCGCGGTCTCCCTGGTTTTTCTCTCCTTTTCACCCCGGCGCTCCATAGCTACCCCCTTTTAAAATCAAATTCCAATTACCAAGCTCCCATCACCAAACAACTGGAAATGACTAATTGCCAATTTCTAATGTCTAATTAAACCCCAAACCCCAAATCCCAATTTCCAATGACCAACTCAGATAATTAGAAATTCGACATTAGCCATTGATTAGACATTAGTCATTAGAAATTAGAAATTCACATTTGATTATGACTTCATCCTTATTTCTACCGCGCGGGCGTGCCACTCCAATCCTTCCAGCCGGGCGAGCTTGATCACGGTCGGGCCCAGTTTTTTCATTCCCTTATCCGCGACCTTGATCACGCTGGCCCGCCGGTAAAAATCCTCCACCCCCAGGGGCGAGAGAAAGCGCGCGCTCCCTCCGGTCGGGAGGATGTGGCTGGGACCGGCGAGGTAATCCCCGAAAGCCACGGCCGAGGAAAGCCCCAGGAAGATGGCGCCGGCCCGGCGGACCGACCGAAGCTGTTTTTCCGGGTCCCGGACCACCAGCACCAGGTGCTCCGGCGCCCAGCGGTTGGCCAGGGCCAGAGCCTCTTTCAGGTTGGCCGCCAGGATCAGGGCCCCGTTCAGTTTCCAGGAGCGGGCCGCGGTGGAATCCGGGCCGGAGGCCCGCGCCTCCGCCTGGATCATTTTTTCGACCCGGAGAAGTTCGGCTTCCGAGGTGGAGATCAGGACCGCGACGGCATCTTCATCATGCTCGGCCTGGGCCAGGAGTTCGGCCGCGATTACTTCCGCCCGGTCTCTGCCGTCGGAGACGATCAAGACCTCGCTCGGACCGGCGATGGAATCAATCCCCACCTCGCCGAAGACCAGCCGCTTGGCGGTGGCCACGAAGACATTGCCCGGGCCGACGATCTTGTCCACCCGGGGCACGGTTTCCGTCCCGAACGCCAGGGCCGCGACCGCCTGGGCCCCCCCGATCCCGAAAAGCCGGTCGGCTCCGGCGATTTTCGCCGCCGCCAGGACATAACGGTTGACCCCGTCCTTTTTCCGGGGGGTGGCCACGATGATCTCCTCCACCCCCGCCACTTTGGCGGGGATCACGGACATGAGCACCGTGGAAGGATACCCGTATCGTCCTCCCGGCACGTAAACCCCCACCCGCTCCAGCGGGAGATAGCGTGAAGCGCTCAGAACCCCTTCCGAGACTAAAAAATATCCCCGGGGGTCGGCCTTCCGATGAAAGTTCCGGATCCGGTCCGCCGCCTTCGAGAGCGCCCGTCGTTCGGAAAGGGTAAGCGATTTATAAGCCCGGTCCCATTGGGTCCGGGGCACCTCGAGGCCTTTCGCCTTCAATTTCAAACCGTCGAACCGGACGATATTCTTCAGCAGTCCCCGGTCGCCTTCTTTCCGGACCGAATTGATTATCCGGCGGACGGAAGTTTCCACCTGTCCGGCGCGGATCTGGCGGCGGGCCAACCGGCGTTCGAATTCCCGTTCAAAACTCTGGTCTTTTGTGTTTAATCTCCGCATCTTTAAATGAGTGGTTCTTTCATTAATTTTGATTTTTGCATTTTGATTTTTGATATTTAATCTTTCACTCTTCGGATATCCGCGCCGAGCTGGGCGAGCTTGAGATCCAGCCTTTCATATCCCCGGTCCAGGTGATAGATCCGGGAAACCTCGGTTTCCCCCTCGGCGGAAAGCCCGGCCAGGATCAGGCTCGCGCTCGCCCGCAGGTCCGAAGCCATGACCGGGGCCCCGGAGAGATGCTCCACGCCCTGGACCATCGCGCGCTTGCCCTCCACCCGAATATCCGCGCCCATCCGGTCGAGCTCGCTGACATGCATGAAACGGTTCTCAAAAATATTCTCCATGATGGTGCTGGTTCCTTCCGCGGTGGAAAGCAGCGCCATCATCTGAGCTTGTAAATCGGTGGGAAAACCCGGGAAGGGTTCGGTCTCGAAATCAACCGCCTTCACTTTTCCCGCCCGAGTCACCCGGATCCAGTCATAATCATGCTCGACCTTGACCCCGGCGGCCTGCAGTTTCTCTACCAGGGCTTTCTGATGGTCGAAAATCAGACCTTCCACCTGGACCTCCCCGCCGCACATGGCCCCGGCAATCAGCAGGGTTCCCGCCTCGATCCGGTCGGGGATGATCCGGTATCTGGCCCCGGAGAGCTTATCGACCCCGTTAATCCTGATTTTATCCGTGCCGGCCCCTTCAATCCGGGCTCCCATCTGGATTAAAAGGTTGGCCAGATCCGTCACTTCCGGTTCCAGGGCGGCGTTCTCCAGGATCGTTTCCCCTCGGGCCAGACAGGCGGCCATCAGAACATTTTCGGTCCCGGTCACCGTGGAGCGCTTGAATTTGACCCTGGTTCCGCGGAGTTCCCGGGCCTGTCCCTCCACATAGCCGTGCCGGATTTTTAATTCCGCGCCCATGGCCTGGAAACCATCGAGATGCATGTCAATCGGCCGGGCCCCGATCGCGCATCCGCCCGGGAGGGAAACCTTGGCCCTCCCCCGCTTGGCCAGGAGCGGACCCAGCACCAGGACCGAGGCGCGCATGGTTTTGACCAGGCGATATGGCGCGATGAAATTTTCGGAATTACCTGGTTTGACCCGGATGTATTCACCGGCAGATTCAACCTCCGAACCCAGCTCCCGGAGGGTTTTCCCCATGGTGGCGATGTCCGCCACGGGGGGAAACCCGGAAAAAATGCATTCCTCATCGGTAAGCAGGGTGGCGGAAAGGGCGGGCAGGGCGGCGTTCTTGGCCCCGCTCACCCGGACCCGGCCGGAGAGCCGGTTTCCACCTTTAATGATCATTTTCTCCATCGCCCGTTTCCTCTCAAATTATATTACTACATCTTCTCGGCCTTTGCCGAATGAATCGATCTAAATGTACGACCGCCGACCGCCGTTTAAATCTGTCATTCTGAGCCTCTGGCGAAGAATCTCTCCCTAGCCGCAACCTTTGTTTCTTTTTGGGGGGTGGGTCACAAAGAGCAAAGGGCATGGCGCATAGGGCATAGAGTATAGAGAAAAAGAGTTTCTTGGGTTTTTAGAAGCCCGGCTTCCGGCCCGTAGTGGATGGCCTACAGCCCGGAGGGGGGGAAGGTTCTCGCGACGGGCACTCTTAGGAAATCAGGCTACGATAAACTCGACGATAAAGTTTATATCGATACTGGCTAGACCCGGTTGTCCCGAGCTGAGCGAGGGACGGGTCAGCCTGCCGGGCAAACGGTACGCACCAATTGTGAACGGAGCGAAACCTTCCCCCCACCAAAAAAAAAGAGCACCAGCAAAGGAGAGATCCTTCGCTTGCGCTCAGGATGACAACCTTGGGTCTTTTAGCTCTTGCCTAACACCTATCACCTATGACCTATGACCTTTTTTTTCTGCGATTACCACCCGGTCCCTTCCCGAATAATCCTGGATCACCCGGATGTCCTGATACCGTTCCTGCCGGGCCAGGAGGTCACGCACCGCCTCGGCCTGGGTATCGCCGATTTCCATCAGTAAAAAACCCGGCGTCTGCAGATAGGCAAAAGCCTCCTCCGCCACCCGGCGGATGACCTGGAGCCCGTCCTCCCCCCCATCCAGGGCCAGGCGGGGTTCGCCCCGGGCCACTTCCGGAGCCAGGGTCGGGATCACGGCGCTGGGAATGTAGGGTGGGTTGCAGACCACCAGGTGAAAAAATTCCCGGAATTGCCGGAGCGGATTGAAAAGATCCCCCGCGAGAAACTGGATCCGGTCTTCGAGTTTGAGGCGGCGGGCGTTCCCGGCCGCGATCCGGAGCGCGTCGGGGGAAAGATCCGTAGCCCAGGCCCGGGCCTCCGGGATTTCGGTCAGGAGGGCCAGGGCGACCGCCCCCGATCCGGTTCCCAGGTCCAGAAAACATATTGACGATTGACGAATGACGATTGACGAATCAGAAAGTGAAATGTTGGATTCCGGGTTTGGATTTCTACTCCCTGCTCCCTGCTCCCTGCTCCGTGCTATTTTGAGGGCTTCTTCCACCAACAGTTCGGTTTCCGGACGGGGGATTAGGACCCCGGGGGCCACCTGGATCGGAATCGACCAGAATTCCCTCTCTCCCAGGAGGTAAAAAAGCGGTATTCGCTCTTCTCTTCTCCGGATTAATTCCCGGTATCTTTCTTCCTCCTTCGGCGGGACGGTGACCTCCGGATGACGGTAAAGTTCTGTTCGGCCGATATTACCGGAGAAGAGAAAAAGCAGCTCGGCCTCGGCCCCGGGTTCGGCGATCCCCCGGCTCTCGAGACATTCCTTCCCCCACTTAATCAGGGCGCTGCGATTCATCTTCATCAGGAAAGTTTATAAATTATCGGGCGATTCTAAACTTGACCAGGCGAGAAACGTGGGAAAAGTTGCGCCGGGGGGGTCCCGCCGGATATATAAGAAAAGCTGGGCCGGGCGATTTATTGCCCGGGTGTGTTTTGCAGAATCGATTCCGAAGCCTGGGCCTGGAAATGGTTGATCGCCCCTTCGATCAGCTGGTCGATATCCCCGTCGAGCACGCCTTCCAAGTTATGCGCGCTCACCCCGCTCCGGTGATCCGTCACCCGGCTCTGGGGAAAGTTGTAGGTCCGGATCTTTTCGCTCCGGTCCCCGGTCCCCACCTGGGTCCGGCGGGCCTGGGAAATTTCCTTAGCCTGCTCCTGCTGGCGCTGGTCCAAAAGCCGGGCCCGGAGCACCCGCAGGCCCTTGGCCCGGTTCTTGTGCTGGGATTTCTCATCCTGGCAGGAAACCACGAGCCCGGTGGGCAGGTGGGTGATCCGGATCGCGGATTCCACCTTGTTGACGTTCTGGCCCCCGGGGCCCGAGGCCCGGAAGGAATCCACCCGGATCTCCTCCGGCTTGATCTCCACTTCCACTTCCTCGGCCTCCGGCAGGACCGCCACGGTAGCCGTGGAGGTGTGAATCCGGCCCGAACCTTCCGTCTGCGGGACCCGTTGCACCCGGTGCACCCCACTCTCGTACTGCAGGCGCCGGAAGGCCCCCTTGCCCTCGATCAGGGCGATCACTTCTTTAAGCCCGCCGGTGCCGGTCTGGCTCAGGGAGAGCACCTCCACCCGGAAGCGGTTGCGCTCGGAGTAACGCGAGTACATCCGGAAAAGATCAGACACGAAGAGGGCCGCCTCGTCCCCCCCTGCCCCCGCCCGGATTTCAAGAATAATATTCTTCTCGTCGCGGGGATCCTTGGGAACGAGGAGTGCCTGGATGTTCTTCTCAATCTCCGCTTCGCGTCCCCCGAGGGTTTTCAGCTCTTCCTCGGCCAGGGCCCGGAGTTCGGGGTCGGACTCGGCCAGAAGCGTCTGGTTCTCCTCAATTTCGGCCCTGACCTTGCGGTAATCGCGGTAGGCCTCGACCAGATCCTCGATCTGGCGCCTTTCCGCGACGGTCTTTTTGGTCTCGTTGGGGTTTTTCAGAACCGCCGGGTCCTGGAGTTTTTGGGAAAGCTCGTCGTAATGGGCGGCGAGCTTCTCGAGATAGTCTAGGGTTTTTGGGTTCAGCATCCGCTTAATAAACCGGTCCCCGCCGGTTCCGGAAAACCGGGACCGTCAAGGCCTCCCTCTTTCCGAGGGCCGGCTGGGCCTGGTTACTTTGCCTTGGGGGACTTAACTGGTTTGACGGACTTGGCGACCTGGGCGGCGCGGGCATCCTGGGCGGCCTGCGAGTAACGGCGCTGGAAGCGCTCCACCTTACCGGCCGTGTCCATCAGCTTTTGTTTGCCGGTAAAAAACGGATGGCAACTGGAGCAGATGTCGATCTTGAGCTGCCCTCCCCGGGTGGAGCGGGTTTCGATCACGTTCCCACAGGCGCAGGTAAACTGGGTGGGTTTATATGCCGGGTGGATTTCCTTTTTCATTTTTCGCCTCCTTACTTATTCATGGACTCGATAAAATCGGCATTGGTCTTGATTCCCTGCATTTTATCCAGCATAAATTCCATCGCTTCGATCGGGGGCATCGGCTGCAGGATCTTCCGGAGAATATAGAGCCGGCTCAGGACTTCCTTGGACAGAAGCAGATCCTCTTTGCGGGTGCCGGAACGGTTGATGTCGATCGCGGGGAAAATCCGCCGGTCGGCCAGACGCCGGTCCAGGACGATTTCCATGTTGCCGGTGCCCTTGAACTCCTCAAAAATCACCTCGTCCATCTTGGACCCGGTTTCCACCAGGGCGGTGGCGATGATGGTCAGGCTGCCCCCGTCCTCGATATTCCGGGCGGCCCCGAAAAACCGCTTGGGGCGATGGAGGGCGTTGGAATCCACCCCGCCGGAAAGCACCTTCCCGCTCGGGGGCACCACCGAGTTATAGGCCCGGGCCAGCCGGGTAATGGAATCCAGCAGAATGACCACGTCTTTCTTGTGTTCGATCAGGCGCTTGGCCTTATCCAGCACCATCTCGGCCACCTGCACATGCCGGGAGGCCATTTCGTCAAAGGTTGAGCTGATCACCTCGCCTTTAACCGAGCGCTGCATGTCGGTCACCTCTTCCGGCCGCTCGTCGATCAGCAAAACGATGAGCACGACCTCCGGGTGATTGGCGGTGATGGAATTGGCGATCGCCTGGAGAATCATGGTTTTCCCGGCCCGGGGCGGGGAAACGATCAGGCCCCGCTGGCCTTTGCCGATGGGGGTCATGAGATCCATGATCCGCATGGTGTAGTTTTTGGGTTCAAACTCGAGCTTGATCCGCTCGTTCGGATAGAGAGGGGTAAGGTTGTCGAAGAGGACCCGGTCGCGGACCATCTCCGGGTCTTCCATGTTGACCGCCTCGACCTTCAGCAGGGCGAAATAACGTTCCCCTTCCTTGGGGGGACGAACCTGCCCGGTCACGTTGTCCCCGGTGCGGAGATCGAACCGACGGATCTGGGAGGGGGAAACGTAAATATCGTCCGGGCCGGCCAGGTAGCTGTAGATCTGGGAGCGCAGGAACCCGAATCCGTCCGGCAGGATTTCCAGAACCCCGTCCCCGTAGATCAAGCCGTTCTGCTCGGCCTTGGCCTGGAGGAGGGAGAAAATCAGATCCTGTTTCCTCTGCCCGCTCGCCCCTTCCAGATTCAGATCGCGGGCCAGGGACACCAGCTCCGACATCTTCATCAACTTCAATTCCCGAAGATTCAATTCCTTTTCGGAGTTGTTCTTTTTCCCTTTACCTGTCCCTTTTTCCGACTCGATTACCTCAGTCTGCTCCTGAACCTGTGTTACCATATTCTTCTTTTACCTCCGATTGTTTGGCTAAAAGCCAGGAAGAAAATTAATTTGTCAAATTTACGAGGGATCCTAAAAGGCTATCCTTTTATATTTGCTGAGGGTTAATCAGATATAAAAATTTATACTATAATTTTTTTTTCTCCGCAATACTTGCTGGGATCTTTCCTACCCAGGCCACCTGCCGGCCCCCTTTTCCGCCTTCCCTCCTGGCGGAATAAAAATGCTCATCCCGGCAAAAAGTGCAAAGCGAAATGGTAAAGATTTGATCCGCGGGAACCCCGGCAGCCCGGAGCTGGGATTGGTTGGCCTGAACCAGATCCAACCGGAGCGAACCATCTAATGCAAGAGTTATATAATCGTCCGCATCGGAAAAGTCAACCCGGAAGGCTTCCCGGACCTCGGGCCCGACCGGGTAACAGCACGGCCCAATCGCCGGGCCCAGCCCCACCCACAGGTCTTCCGGGCCGAGCCGGTAACGTTCCCTCCCCAAAGTGATCAGCTTTTCCACGATCCGGGCGTGCGTCCCGCGCCAGCCGGCATGGGCGATCCCGACCACCCCCTTTTCCGGGGCTAGGAAAATCACCGGCAGGCAGTCGGCCACCCGGATGGCCAGGATCACCCCGGGCACATCGGTGATCAGCCCGTCTCCGGGAACCCGCTTGTCCTCGGTAATGCCCTCCGGGGAGAATCCCGCGGCGCTCTTTTCCACCGCGACAATCCGGTGGCCATGAACCTGCTGGAGAAGGACTGGTTTCCGCTCCGCCACCCGGAGCTTTCCGACCTCCGGGACCTTCCGGGTAAAACCGTGGACAAAACCCGGAAACCGGGAAAGCCCGGTGAGGGTGAAAAAACCCGCGGGCGACAATTCCGCCCCGGGAAAAATCTCTTGGGGGTTTTTCATCTGGCCGCCGACAATTGTTTGATCAGCTCGGCAAACGGCTCCGGCAGAGGTGCTTTCAAAGACAGCGTCTCTCCCGAGACCGGGTGCCGGAATTCCAGGGCATAGGCGTGCAGGGCGAATCCCGGCAGCATGATCAGCGCTCCCTGGAGCTTGGGAGAAATCGAGCCCGGGAGATTCCGGGCCCGCCCGTAAACCAGGTCCCCCACCACCGGGTGTTTGATCCCGGCCAGATGCACCCGAATCTGGTGGGTGCGTCCGGTTTCCGGAAAAATCCGGAGGAAGGTAAACCCCCGGAATCGTTCCTGGACCCGAACCCGGGTAACCGCCTCCCGGCCCTTGATCCCGTCCACAGCCATTTTTGTGCGGTCACGGGGGTCCCGGCCGATCTTCCCCCGGAGCGTTACTTCATCCTCGTTGAATTCACCCCAGACCAGGGCCCGGTATTCTTTCTTCACCCGGCGGGCCTCAAAATCGCGGCTCAGGGTCCGCTGGGTGAACTCATCCCGGGCCACCAGGATGAGACCCGAAGTGAATCGATCCAGGCGGTGGACGATTCCCGGCCGGTCCGCCCCGATGGCTTCCGGCAGGTCCCGGTAACGATACAATAGGGCGTTGGCCAGGGTCCCCCCGGGCCTTCCCGCCCCGGGGTGGACCACCAGGCCCGCGGGCTTGTTGACTACCAGCAACTGGGGGTCTTCGTAAACCACCTCGAGGGGAATCGGCTCGGGCGCCAGCTTTTCTTCACCTGGCTCCACGGGTTTCTGCCAATCCTGGATTTCCAGGTTTTCCCCGCCGGCAAGACGGGTCCCGGATTTGAGCATCCGGCCCCCGCCCCAGGTGATCCCGCCCGTCTCGATCAGCTTCTGGATCCGGGTCCGGGACATTTCGGGAAACCGCCGGGCCAGGATGACATCCGCCCGCTCCCCGGCCTCATCCGGATTTACTTTCAAAACCTGAGGTTCGGTTTTCAAATTCTTCACTCCCAACGTCGAGCCACAACGCAGCCTACCCGTTCGGGTTCTTGTCCTGAGGATCCTCAGGGTCCGAAGGAAAGGCTGCGGCTACCGATTTTATTTGCAAGGCAAAAGCCTCGCCCTACGTGCCTTCGGTATCGGTTTTTGAACTTTTAACTTTAAACTTGAAACTTGAAACCTAAAATTGGTTATTCATTCGTCAATCCGAAAATTTTCTGCGCGTTTTCCGTGGTTACCCGGGCCACTTCCTCCACCGAAACGGAGAGAATCCGCCCGATCTCCTCGGCGATCCAGGGAATGTAAGCCGGTTCATTCCGGCTGCCCCGCTTCGGCTGGGGGGTGAGAAAAGGACAGTCGGTCTCGAGCAGCAGACGGGGAAGGCCCACCTCCCGGACTACGCCCCGGAGCTTTTCCGCTTTAGGATATGTCACCGGCCCGGTAATCCCCAGCCAGAAACCGAGTTCGATATATTCCCGAGCTTCCTTTACCCCTCCCGAAAAACAGTGGATCACCCCTTTCAGGGTTCCGGCCGGTGCGCCTCTCAACACTTCCAGGGTTTCCGGGTGGGCTTCCCGGCAATGAATGGAAATCGGCTTGCCGGTCTCCCGCGCCAGTTCAAGCTGGGATTCGAAGGCCCGGAACTGCTCGTTCCGGGGAGAGAGGTTGCGGTAGAAATCGAGCCCGCATTCGCCCACCGCCACCACCCGGGGCTCCCGGAGCAGGGCGCGCAATTCGGAGCGGACGGCGGGGGTGAATTCCCGGGCCTCGTGGGGATGAATCCCGACGGTGGCGAAAATTCCCGGGATTTCCCGGGCCAGCCTGACCGCCTCCGGATTTCCCGCCATTCCCTGGCCGGCCCCCACCACGATCATCCGGGTGACGCCCCGCTGCCGGCTGCGCTCAATCACCGCCGGAAGATCGGAAGCGAAGTCCGGAAAATTCAGATGGGCGTGGGTATCAACAAACATGGGAAAAGAAGTTTAAAGTTTCAGGTTTAAAGTTTCGAGTTAAAAGACAGAAGGCTAAAAAAAAAATCCAAGGTTTGGAGAAAAATTCAAGATTCTGCTTTGCGTTAGTGGATTTCTGGATTCTCGTCCCGAGTTTCCGAACCTGAAACCTGAAACTTGAAATTTTAAACCGTTTTTATTCGATCCTCGGGAAAAGCGCTGGGCCCCGCTGGACCCGGCCCGGGGGCCAGGACTTTCGCCATTCCGAGAGGAAGGAAAAATCCCTGTTCCACTCGCTCCCGGCGAGCCCGAGCTGCTTGAGCATCTCCGTACCGGAATCGGGCAGGAAGGGGGAAACAAACATGGTAATCCAGCGCAGGGCTTCCAGGCTGGTGAAGAGGACGGTGTCCAATCGGCCCTTCTTTTCCGGGTCCTTGGCCAGGTTCCAGGGAGCGGTCCGGTCGATATAGCGGTTCATCTCCCCAACCAATTCCCAGACCGCGATCAAAACCGACTGGAAGGCCAGTTCCGGAAGCAGGCGGTGATATTCATCCCGGGCTTTTTCCGCCGCCGCGATCAGGGCCTTTTCCTCCGGGCCGATCTCGGCCGACGGATATTCCCCCCCGCGGTAGCGCGTCACCATGGCCAGCACCCGGGAAAAAAGGTTGCCCAGGTCATTGGCCAGGTCGGAATTGATCCGGCCCACCAGGGCCGTCTGGGAATAATCCCCGTCCAGCCCGAAGGGAACCTCCCGGAGGAGAAAATAGCGAAAGGCGTCCACCCCGAAACGCGCGGCCACCTCCCCCGGGTCCACCACGTTTCCAAGGGATTTGCTCATTTTCTTACCCTCTACCGTCCACCACCCGTGGGCGAAAACCCGGCGAGGCAGGGGAAGCCCGGCCGCCATCAAAAAAGTCGGCCAGTAAACGGCGTGGAAACGGAGGATGTCCTTCCCGATCACGTGCAGGTCCGCCGGCCAGAACCGGGAGAAACGGGCGTCATTATCCGGGAATCCCGCCCCGGTCAGATAATTGGCCAGGGCGTCGAACCAGACATAAATGATATGACCGGGATCATCCGGGACCGGGATGCCCCAGCGGAAAGTGGTCCGGGAAATGGAGAGATCCCGGAGGCCGCCTTTCACGAAGCTGACAATCTCGTTCTTCCGGGTCTGGGGGGTGATGAATTCCGGGTGGCTCTCGATGTGCTGGAGCAGTTTCTCCTGGTATTTGCTCATCCGGAAAAAATAACTCGCCTCCTTGATTTTCTCGAGCGGCCGGCCGCAGTCGGGGCAGGCCGGTTTTTCATCCTGGAGCCCGGTGAAGAAACTTTCATCATGCACGCAGTACCAGTCTTCGTATTCCCCGAGATAAATATCCCCGTTGGCCTTGACCCGGCGCCAGATCTCCGCCACCGCCCGGTACTGGCGCTCCTGCGAGGTGCGGATGAAATCATCGTTGGAAATGTTGAGCTTGACCCAGAGCTGCCGATAGCGCTCCACCACCTGGTCGGCCAGCCCGATCGGCTCGAGTCCCCGCTCCCGAGCCGCCCGCTCGATTTTCTGACCGTGCTCGTCGGTCCCGGTCAGGAACAGGACCTCCCGCCCGTTCATTCTCTGATAGCGGGCCAGGACGTCGCAGGCCACCGTGGTATAGGCATGCCCGATGTGGGGCACATCGTTAACGTAATAAATCGGGGTGGTGAGGTAGAATTTTTCCATCAGTTATCTTTTTTCTTTTCCGGTGTTTTATTATTCAATCCGCAATCCCTCCGGGCCGTAAGCCCTACTCTCCCTCCGGGCTGGAGGCCCCTACGGGCAGGAAGCGTGGGCCGGAGGCCGAAATCCGCATTCAGCATCAGGAACCCGGCTTTTCTTCCGGAGGTTTTTTCTCCTCTTTTCTGCGCTCTTCCGGCCTTCTTCGGTCCGGTTTTCTCCGTTCCGGCCGCTTCTCCTCGGGTTCCTCCGCCGCGTTCTCCTGGGGAGCCGGGCTTTCCCGCCGGCCGTTCGAGAGCGGCCGAACGTCCGCCATGGGCACCTCCGCTTGCTCCCCGTTTTCCAGGCGCACCTTCAGGAGGCGGCCAAAAATATTGCGGGAGAGCACCTCCGCCCTTCCCTGGGAAACCAGCACCCTTTCCCCGACGTGAGGCACCCCCCGGCACAACTCCTGATAGACCTCCTTTTCATAGGAGAGGCAGCAGAGCAGGCGGCCGCAGGGCCCCGAGAGTTTCTGCGGGTTCAGGGGCAGGTCTTGCTCCTTGGCCAGGCGGACCGAAACCGGCTCGAACTCGGAGAGGAATTCCTGGCAGCACAGGACCCGGCCGCACATCCCGACCCCGCCCAGGAGCTTGGCCTCGTCCCGGACTCCGATCTGCTGCATCTCGATCCGGGTGTGGAAACGCTGGGCCAGCTGGTGGACCAGTTCGCGGAAATCCACCCGGTCCGGGGCGGTGAAATAAAATATCATCTTGCTCCCGTCGTAGAAATTCTCCACCTGGATCAGCTTCATGGTCAGACCCGTCTCCCGGATCCGCTCCCGGCAGTAGCGCAGGGCCTCCTGCTCCCGCTCGGTATTGCGGATCTCGCGCTCCAGGTCGTCCTTATTCACCCGGCGCAGGACTTTTTTCAGCAGCTTTTCCCGCTTCGGTTCCTCCTCGGCCGCGGCCTGGGGCTCGAGCACCACCGTGCCGATGGCCAGGCCCTTGTCCGTCTCGATCAGGACCCGGTCGCCCCGCTTAAGCTCGAGGTCGCTGGCATCGTAATTGAAGATCTGCCCAACCCGCCGGGCCTTAATTTTTACTATTCTTTTCGCCACCGGATTTAATCTCCTCTGCCTTTATAATTCCTGATCAGCCGTTTCCCAGCAAGAGCTGGTCTGCGGCCAGGCGCGGATTGGCGTTGGCCCGCACCAGGGAAATGGTGGATTCCAAGGTTTCCAATCTCCGGGAAATATCCTCCCAGCTTCTTTCCCGCTCCCGGGTGAGCAGATCCTCCAGGTCGGGGTTGATCAACCCCCCGGCCTGGGTCTCCCCGCCCGAAGACAGCTTCCAGACCATCAGGTCGCGGAACAAGCCCCGGAAGAATTCCAGTTCTTCCAGAAGCTCCGCCCGGTCGGTGGACATGACTTCTTCCCCCCACCTGGCTTCCAGGTCGGGGTCCGACCAGACCCGGAGCGCCAGTTCTCTTAAACCCTGACGCGATTCGGGGGTGATGGCCAGGGCCCGGGCCATACTTCCCTGGGCGGCGGCAGCAATCGCCCCCGCCTCCGGCGGGGTTATCCCCAGCTTCGCCACCAGGTAAGCGGCCACCGTCTCTCCGTTTAAAGGGGAAAAAAGCACCCGCTGGCAGCGGGAGACAATGGTCGGCAGCAATCCCTCCGGGCCGGGGGCGATTAAAATAAAGATCGCTCCGCCCGGTGGTTCCTCCAATATTTTCAGAAGCGAATTGGCCGCCTGCGGGGTCAGCTTCTCCGCCCCGTCAATCACGATGACCCGCCGGGTGCCCTCCCCGGGATGGAAATAAAGAAATTTACTGAGCTCCCGGATCTTCTCGATCTTGATCGTCCCTTCTTCCGGGCGGTAAAAAATCACCTCGGGAAAATTCCCCGAGTCAATCCGCCGGCAGACCGAGCAGGCGTCGCAAAAATCCCCCCGGCCTCCACCCTCCGGGCAGGAAACCGCCTTGGCCAGGGCCCGGGCCACCTCTCCGCGGCCCACCCCTTCCGGCCCAGTAAATAGATAGGCGGAAGGCAGGCGCTGATTCGCTACCGCGTTCCGCAGCATCTCGATCTCGCGTTGATGCCCGATTATGTCTTCCCAGCGCATTGCTAATCTGTTCTATCTGATCGACCGCCGACCACCGACTGAATACAATAACGACAAAGTTCTTCCGGTTTTCAATTTAAAATCGTCAATTCTCGTGGTTCTTCGGTTTTCACTCCGCATTCCGCAATCCGCAATTTATTTTGTTTTTTCGAGATATTCCCGGTACCTCGCCAGCGCCGCCATAACCCGCGCCGCGTTCTCCGGCGAGCTGATGATCGGCACCCGGTCCCCGAAAGCCTCCCGGAGGATCTCGATCCAGGCCCGGTTCCCGATCGGGGCCAGGAGCAGGGTTTTTCCTCCCGGCCCCAGCAGTTCCTTCGACAGGTTCCCCACCAGCGAGGTCGGCGGGACCCCCTGCCGGACGAACTCCTTGGCCACGAAGGAGGGCAGGACCGGGATCCCGATGATCCCGTCCAGGTCCGGATCGGTCAGGATCACGTTCATTCCGTCCCCGAAAAGCCCGGAAGGCCCCACGTCCAGGGGATTGCGGATGGACATCCAGGCGGGGGCGATCTTTTTCATCTCGTTCCGGCTCCGCTCGGAAATGTCCGGGATCGAAAGGCCCTGGCTCACGCAAGCGTCGGAGGTCTGCACCCCGATCGAGCCGGTAGAGGTGATGATCCCTATTCGCTTCCCCTTCGGGAGGGGAGCCACCGAGAAGGCCCGGGCCAGGTCAAAGAGCCCGTAAAAATCATCCGACCGGATTACCCCGCACTGGCGGAAAGCCGCATCAAAAATCGCATCGTCCCCGGACAGGCTTCCCGTGTGCGAGAGAACGGCCTTCCGGCCCACCTCGCTCCGCCCGCTCTTCAGGATCAGGATAGGCTTCTTCCGGCTCACCCGCGCGGCCAGAGAAAGAAAGGCCCGGCCGTTCTGCACCCCCTCGAGATATAAAACGATCACCTTGGTGGTCGGGTCGTCGGCCAGGTACTCGATCAGATCGAGTTCCCCCACGTCCATCCGGTTGCCGATGGTGATCACCTTGCTGAAACGGATCCCGTTTTCCGGGCCCCAGTCTAGAATGATGTTCCCGAATACCCCGCTCTGGGCCACCACCGAGACCGGCCCCGGGGTCAGGCTTTCCTGCGGTACCTGGGTGGAGATGAAGCGGTTAGCGGTATTCACCAATCCGATGCAGTTGGGGCCGATCACCCGGATCCCGGCCGAGCGGGCGAAATCCTTCAGCTCCTCCTCGCGTTTCTTCCCTTCCGGGCCGGTTTCGGAGAAACCCGCCGCTTCCAGGATGATGGCCTTGATTCCTTTCCGGGCGCAGGCCTGGAAAACCGAGAGGCAGATCGGGGCGGGAACGACCACGATGGCAAGATCCACCTTGCCCGGGATGGCCTCCACGTCCGGGTAAACCGGAAGCCCGATGATCTCTTTTTCCCGGGGATTGACCAGCCGGAGACGCTCCCGGTAACCGTTCTCGGAAAGGCAAAGCGGCAATCCGGCCCCGAAGGCGATTCCCTTGGTGGCCCCGACAATCGCAACGGTTTCCGGCTCAAAAAACGGTTTTAATTGCTGTTTCAGATCCAAAAATCCCTCCCTCGTTATGAAAATGCACTCAACGTTTCGATGTAGTTGCCCGATTTACTTGTCCTGACTTCAGAAGGTTTTGTCATGACATCGGAAGGATCGGGCTAAAATTTCTTCCCTTAGGCCTCATAAATGAGGCAACTACAATAAGACCAAAAAAGGCAAACGTTCGATAACGGCGTCTTATCCAGGCTAAAAAATAGATGCTCCCCCACCCGATGTCCAGGGTTTCCAATCGCTCAATTATAGTGATTTGAATTGTTTCTCAAAAGAAAGGCCCGGATCGCGGAAGCGGTTTCTCAACCTCCCAGCCAATTTTCAATTTTCAGGCCGGCGATTCTTTGATAATGACTGAGGTTGCCCGTGACCAGAATTCTCCCGGTTTTTAAAGCGCAGGCGGCGATCATGATATCCAGCCAATCGAGCGGCTTCCCGGCCCGGCGCAGGTCGGCTTGAATCCCGGCCGCGGCCTGGGCCTGTTCCCGATCAAAATCAATCACGGTTACCGTGGGCAGGACAAAATCCTCGATGAATTTCCTTATCGGCTCGGGCCGGCTCGCCAGTCGCTCTCCCAGATGAAGTTCCATTAAAGTTATAACCGAAATTCCCAGCGCCCTTCCGTCGGTTTCGCTCAAGCGCGTGATCAGCTTTTCCGAGGGCCGTGGTCTGACCAGGTTGGAGATGATGTCGGTATCTAATAGATACATCTTCCGGAATTATTTCTTGCCGAGTAAAAGGCGCGGCTTTGATTTGCTTCGACCCGACACGATTTTTTCCATGGTCCGATGAAAATCCGGAGGAGCGGCAATCCGGCCGACCGCTTCGACCAGGTGCCGGGGGGCCGGCTCAGGCCCAAAGGGAATAATCTTGGCCACCGGCTTTCCCCGGCGGGCAATTGTAATGGTTTCCCGGCGGTAAGCCACCCTGCCGATTAGATCGGAAAAATATTTTTTAGCTTCGGCAATATTCATTATCTGCTCACCCATGTTTTTTCTCCCTTAGAGGTCATTATAGTCAAGATGGTCATAAAGCTCAAATAGCCGGCTTTCCGGCCGGGATTACTTCCAGAGAAAGACTGCCATCTTGATTATTAGTTGCCCCGGTTGTAACCGGGCCAAGAAAATACTGTTACCGACAGGGCAAGTTGGCCGAAATTGCTCTTCGAATTATTCTGATCACCTGTTCTTGAATATTTTTCACCGGCTGGCTGGCGTCTACCAGTTTTACCCGCTTTTTGTCGGCCCGGGCGATCCGGAGGTATCCCGCGCGGACCTGACGGTGGAAATCGAGTTTTTCCCGCTCGAACCGGTCGAGGATCTTCTTGGCTTTCCTGATCCGCCGGAATCCCTCCTCCGGCTCCAGGTCGAAAAGCAGGGTGAGATCGGGCCGGACCTGAAGGGGCAGGGATCTGATCAGCCGGCGGATTTTCTCCATCCCAAGACCCCGCCCCGCCCCCTGGTAGGCCAGGGTGGCGTCCTCGTAACGGTCGCAGAGCACGATCTTCCCGGCGGCGCGGGCGGGCATGATCACTTCGGCCAGGAGCTGCTGGCGGCTCGCCAGGTAGAGCAGGAGCTCGGCCCGGGAGTCGATCCGGCCGGCGTTGGCCAGCGACTCCGCCGACCACGACTGCGACGAAAATGGCATGTCGTTCCAGTTGCCTTGGGTATACGGGGCCACTCCGGCCGTATCCGCGCCAACGATGCCGCTATCGTTGCCGT
>JAPLJL010000219.1 GCA_026388615.1 Pseudomonadota bacterium
GAATATCGCCTTTGAAGATCTGGGCTTGGAAAAGTTGTGGGTCGTTTATCCCGGGCCCCAGGCTTATCCCCTGGGAAAAAAGGCGGAGGTCTTACCCCTGAAAGATCTTAAGCCTGATTTGATTTAACCGCCGGCAATTCAATCCCTTAATTTACATATCACGCTTTTGAGCTGAGCGGATGCTTGAATTTATAACATCAGCTGTCGTATTTTCAAGGTTCCGATAAGCAGCATTCCGTTGCTCTGCCAGGCAGGGCAAGCCCTGCCACTACGATTTGAAAAAAGGCCCCATCCTGATGCGGGGCCTTTTCAATTCTTAATTGTTTTTCTTGTTAATAGTAGATTACGGTGCCTGCTGATTGATAATCGCGTTAGTATCGGTGATCGTAGCGTTAGTATTGGTAATTGTCGCACTGGTATTGGTGATCGTCGCGGATGTGTTTGTTATTGTGGCGGAAGTGTCTGTTACGGTTGCGGAGGTGTTTGTTACGCTGGCTCCACTGGAGGGATTGAAAATTATGCTTCCATCTGAACTAAGCTTCAATACCCAGAGATCATAACCTCCTGCGCCAAAAGAATTGGAGGATCCTACGACAATATAATTCCCATCTGAGGTCTGTCGGATTAATCCAAAGTCGTCGCTTGTTCCGCCGTAAGTCTTTTGCCAGGCTACGGTTCCGTATGAGTTAAGCTTCAATACCCATAAATCATTACCTCCTGCGCCAAAGGAAGAGGTCTGTCCTGCGACGATATAACCCCCATCAGAGGTCTGGTGGGTTGATACTGAAAAATCGTCGTCTGTTCCGCCGTAGGTTTTTTGCCAGGCCACGGTTCCGTCCGAGTTAAGCTTCAATATCCAGAAATCATAACCTCCTGCGCCAAAGGAACTAGTGTACCCTACGACGATATAACCTCCATCTAAGGTCAGTTGTATTGAATACGCCCAATCGTCGCCTGTTCCGCCGTAGGTTTTTTGCCAGGCCACGGTTCCATCTGAGTTAAGCTTCAATATCCAGAAATCAGTTAATCCTGCGCTAAAGGAGACGGTGGCTCCCGCCACGATATAATCTCCATCAGAGGTCTGTTGGATTGAAAATGCATAATCATGGCTTGTTCCGCCGTAAGTTTTTTGCCAAGCTACGGTTCCATCCGAATTGAGCTTCAATACCCAGAGATCAAAGTCTCCAGCGCCAAAGGAAGAGGTTTGTCCTGCGACGATATAACCCCCATCAGAAGTTTGCTGGATTGAACGTGGTTCTTCGGCGCCTACCTCGCCGTAGGATTTTTGCCAGGCTACTGATTCATCTGAGTTAAGCTTCAATACCCAGAAATCACCATTTCCTGCGCCGAAGGACTTGGGAAACCCTGCGAGAATATAACCTCCATCAGAGGTTTGTTGGATTGAATTTGCATAATCGTCGCTTGTTCCGCCATAAGCTTTTTGCCAAGCTACCGTTCCATCCGAATTGGACTTCAATACCCAGAGATCAACACCTCCAGCGCCAAAGGAATTAGTATTGCTTGCAATAATGTAGCCCCCGTCAGAGGTTTGTTGGAATGAAGATGCATTGTCGTTGCTTGTCCCGCCGTAGGATTTTGCCCAAGGGGTCGTGGTCTCCGGAGGGGTTGTGTCGGCGGGTGGGGAGGGGGTGTTATTGCCGAAGCAACTGAAGATCGGCGCGCTGGCTGCCTGGGGCTCGATGGCCGAGGAGGCGGCGAAGCCAAGCCGGCTGTTGGGTTCGATGGAGATGGAAAGAACCATCATCCCCAGGAAGATAATCCAGAATAGCCGCAGTTTGTTTATTTTCATTCCCCCTCATTACCAGAATGAGGAAAATTTTTGGCTGGAACAGATAATTCCTTTATATCACCGACAGTATTTTTGTCAATGAAATAAGTTCTAACTGAGGATCAAGTTATTTCTGGATAAATAAAATGGTTTCCCAACGACAGGCGGATGCTTGAATTTATAACATCAGCTGTCGTATTTTCAAGGTTCCGATAAGCAGCATTCCTTTGCTCTGTCCAGCAGGGCAAGCCCTGCCGCTACGATATTAAAAAGCCCCGCCTTCCGCGCAGGGCCTTTTCATTTCTTTTCTATTTTTCTTGTTATCGGTTTTTGGCTATTTTATGTTTGCTCTCTGTTTTGTTTTACCCATGACCCATGACCTATCACCTATGACCTAAGACTCCATGTTCGGAAAGAAAGTGTGCTCGATGAAGTCGAGCGCGTAGGTATTGTCGAGGTAATTCCCCGTAAGCGGGTTGATCCGGACGGCCACCTCCCCCGGGGTCGGGTTGATGTCCTTAAGCTTGGGGAATTTCTGGAAGAACAGCTCACGGATCCTCTCCTTTTCCTTCCCGTCGGTCACGATCTCGGCCGTTCCCCGCACCTGGACCCCCTGGATCTGGCGCGGGTCGGGGCAGTCCTCGTCCACGGTGAAGGCGATCCGGGGCCGGGCCAGGATGTTCTTGACCTTGGTGGTCTCTTGATCGGACATGAAATAAATATTCGGCCCCTCGGAGACATAGCGGACGGTGTGACAGCAGGGCTCGCCCTCCGGGGTGATCGTGGCCAGATGCAGGAAACCGTGGGTGGAGAGATAATCGATGATTTTCATCCTGACCTTATGAGACATCCGGCCCTCCTTTGCGATTTAGCGGATAGATGATCAGACGCTATTTTGATGCTTTGTCGTATACCAGTCGACAAGTTGCCTGATCATCTTTTGATAAGAAGTGCGGTTTTTCTGGGCTTCCTTCTTGAAAAAATCCACGCTCGATTTTTTCAGGGAGATGGTTATTTTCACATTCTCTTCCTTTAGGACAAGTTGATCCGGGGGAGGAAGAAAATCTCGAACGACCTTGAATTCGCCTTTCGGCCCATTAGAGTATTTTATTTTGTTCTTCATAGATCTTTTTTCCTTTCCTCCAATATCCCGCGCCATAGTATGGTATCCCTCAAATTGCTTTCATAATATAGATACTCAAATAATGAAGTCATTGCGAGCACATTCGTTTCACTCAGTGTAAACTCCGTGAAGCAATCTCATCCGCCCGGCTCGACGTAAAATAAGCAAAGTCGTAGAGATTGCTTCGTCGCCGGAAGCTTCTCGCAATGACCCCAATGGTTTTTTATTATTGAATGTATTTCCGGGACACGACACTAGATACAGGTGAATGGGTTAATTCCATGTGAAGATTGTAATCTAAACAGGTTGTTTTAGCAATATATTTATATGGCAATATATATGGCCATCTGATTCCAATAAGCAAAAGCCTTATCTTCTGCTTTTACGCCTTACCCCTAACCCCCCTGGCCGGCCTTGCCCGGCAACCCTTGTGCAAGCCGGGCAGGCTTACGCCTTACGTATTTTTGACGCTTTGCGCTCTGCCTTCTGCCTCTGCCCTATGCTCTATGCCCCATGACCTTTATAATTAATCAAACCTACGACATCTTTGAAAGGAGATCCAAGTCATGCCGAAGCGGAAAAAAATGGGGATCCTGACCGGGGGCGGCGACTGCCCGGGTTTGAATGCCGCGATTAAGAGTCTCGTTCTCGGCGCCTGCCAGGAATACGAGATCGAGGGCATCGTTAAGGGCTGGGAAGGCCCGATCAAGATGGCGCTGGCCGGGGCGTCGGCCCGGAGCCGGACCATCGAAACCTATACCCTGCCCCTCGGGCCCGAGCAGGTCCGGAGGCTGGACCGGGCGGGGGGCACGATCCTCATGTCGAGCCGGGCCAACCCCTGTAAATACAAAGACAACGACATCTCCGACCAGGTGGTCAAGTTTCTTAATCGCCGGTATCAGGCCCTGGTCGCCATCGGGGGGGAGGACACCCTGGGCGCGGCCGGGAAAATGGCCCAGCAGGGACTCCGGGTGGTAGGGGTGCCGAAGACCATCGACAAGGACCTCTGCGGGACCGAGTACTCCCTCGGGTTTGACAGCGCGGTCAACATGATCCAGGCGCTGGTGACCAACCTGAAGTCCACCGCCGGTTCGCATGGGATGGTCTATTTCGTCGAGGCGATGGGACGGAAAGCCGGACACCTTACTTACTGGGGCGGCCGGTCGGCGCACGTCCACTTCATGACCATCCCGGAGGTCCAGACCGACGGCCCGAAGCTCTTCGGCCTGATCGAAAACCGGAAAAAGAGAATGCCCATCAAACGGGGCTTCACGCAGGACGGCCTCCGTTACACCATCGTCCTGGTCTCGGAAGGCACCCGGCTTAAAGGGGTGGGGGAGATCCACAAGGGTGAGGAGGATCCCCATGGGAACGTAATTCTCGGAGGGGTGGCCGATTTCATGTGTAACGAATACATCCAACACACCGGTGATAAAAACGCCCGCTCCCTGACCCTCGGGCATCTCCAGCGGTCGGGCCCTCCGAGCAGCAAGGACGGGCTGATGGCCGAGGCCTTCTCCCAGCGGGCCCTGGAGCTGATCCAGACCGGGGGATTCGGGCGGATGTCGTCCATCCTGGGCAACGCCATCGGCGACACGCCCCTGGATGTGGTCATCGGCCGGATCCGGATCCTGGACGCCCAGGAATGCTTCAACACGGAAAGCTACCAGCCCCGGATTTCCCCGGAGCGGATTTACAACGAGATCGAGATCCCGAAGAA
>JAPLJL010000448.1 GCA_026388615.1 Pseudomonadota bacterium
AATGTCTTGACAGTGATTATTTTTTCGTAGGGGAGCCCCTCCGCGGGCTCCCTTCTTCGGGCGGCCGTGGAAGGCCGCCCCTACATAATCAACCCCAAAAATCTTAACCAATGTAAAGCCGTTACTGGGACACTACACTAGAGACCCGAAACTCGAAACTATCTTTCGCCTGAACCGAGCCAGGTTTAAAAGGTCCGCAGCGATTGATCCCCCCCGCACATCCTTAAACTCAAGGCTTTTTTCAAAGATGGAGGCTTGGGTCACAACCCCGCCCGCGGCTTCCGGAACAGCTCCGGCCTTTCCCTCTTCCCTCCGAAACACCCCGCGAACCCGGTCGGCCTGCAAAGCGATTCTCATTGTCCCCCCCAAAACCGGCGCCGGATTTAAAAGAATTATCTTTTCTTCCAACTCATATTTCCCGTCCGGGGATGGCGGCCCCTTGGGTTTAGACCCGGATTGATTCTCCGCCGGGGATTGGATCCTGATTACCGTGAAAGCATCCCCCCGGTATCCGATGATTCCCTCCGCCATATCCGGATCGCCGGGAATTCGGATCAGTCTCGGGGGAATGATCACCTCCAGAACCTGTTCCAAAGGAATTCCGAAATTCCCCTTTTCCACCTGAAAAAGCAGAAGGAAACCATCCTTACCCGGGTTTATTGTTTCGAGTTTCAAGTTTAAAGTTTAAAGTTTAAAGTTACCTTCAATATCTTCTTGGTTTCAGGTTTAAAGTTTAAAGTTCATCTTATTTGTCTTTGGTTTCTGGTTTTTATTTCAACTTGAAACTTTAAACTTTAGACTTGAAACTTGCTTTGTTTGATTAACTCGAAACTTTAAACTTTGAACCTGAAACACGCAGGCTTCCCTCGGCCACAATGCCTCGGGATCTGATCGAAAAGCCTGCGGCTATCTCTCGCTGCTCTCTACGCTTTGCCCTATGCCCCATGCCCTTTGCTCTATGCGCCGGAGCTGATCCTGAATTTTCCCACTTCGGCTCTAAGCTCTTCGGCGATCCGGGCCAGCTTCTGGGCGTTCTCCGCCAGGTATCCCATCGAGGCGGTCTGTTCCTCCGTGGCGGTGGATATCTGTTCGGTCTCGACCGCGCTGTTCTGGGTGACCCGGGAAACCTCTTCCACCGCGCCCGCGACTATATCGGCCCGCTCTCCCTGGGCCTGGGTCAGCTCGGAGATCCTTAAAACTTCTCCCCGGCCTTCCTGCACCCGGCTAGCCATCCCGTTCAGCGCCACCCAGATATTATTCAATTCCTCCCGGGCCTCGCAGATTTCCTGCGCCGCCAGGCTTACCTTTCCCATCACCTGGCCGCTTTCAGAGCGGATCCGGTCGACCGAAGCGGAAACCTGGGCGGCCGAAGACTCGCTCGAATCGGCCAGCTTCCTCACCTCGTCCGCCACCACCGCGAAGCCCTTCCCGGCCTCTCCTGCACTCGCCGCCTCGATGGTGGCATTGAGGGCCAGGAGGTTGGTCTGCTGGGCGATCCGGGTGATCATGTCGGTCATCCGGTTGATTTCACCGATCCGGTTGCCGAACTCTTTCAGAATCGCCTCAAAACCCTCGACCGAAGAGAAGGCCTTCATCATCCGCTCGATCGCTTTGCGCACGTTTTCCGTTTCTTCCTGGGCCGATTGGGCGGTATCTTCCGCCGCCTCCGCGTTTTTAATCGATTGCTCAACCACCTGTTTCACGAAACCCCGAAATTCTCGCATCTCCACGAAAACCTTCTCCGCCTGTTCGGCCTG
>JAPLJL010000373.1 GCA_026388615.1 Pseudomonadota bacterium
CATAAATACCCATTTTAATCATGACCCCGGAAAGCATGGCCGAAACCCCGGAGGGGGCGGCCGGATGGGCGTCCGGAAGCCAGGTTCCCACCGGGAACATACCGGCCTTGGTGCCGAATCCCAGGAGGAAAAGCGCGAGAATGATCGAGAGCTTGACCGGGCTCCCCACGATCATGACCGCCATCGCATCGCGCAGGCGGAGGAAAGCGAAGGAGCCCACCTCGGTCTGAAGCAGAAGGGTGCCGATAAGCATGGCCGCCGTCCCGACGTGGGTCATGACGAAATATTTGAGGCCGGCCTGGAGGATTTCGTGGTCTTCCTTCTCGAAAACCACCAGGAAATACGAGGTCAGGGTCATGAACTCCCAGAAAACGTAGAAGAAGAACATATCGGTCACCGCCACCACCCCGATCATCCCGCCGATGAAGAGAATCAGGAAGGGATAGAACCGCACCAGGCTCTGGTGGGGGTAAATATCCATGTAGCGGTAGGAATAAAGCGTGCCGAAGAAGGAGACCAGCGCAATCAGGATCAGGAAAATGGCGGAGAGATGATCCACGCTGACCGAGAGCTGGGCCCCGATCGTGGGCAGGGACATCAGCGGTTCGGCCAAGGTCCGGGTGCCGAGGGTGAAAACCCGGTAAGCCGTATAGAGCAGGGTGGCCGCGATCACGCCCACGGAGAGTACCCCGATCGCCCCGCAAAGCTTGCGCGAGCGGGCCGTGACCGCAGTCAAGAGCGTCCCCAGGATCACGGTCGCGATGATGATGTTGATCGCCTGCACTTAATATCCTCCGCCAGCCTAGAACAATATGGGAAATCTCCCGGAAGTCAATGGCGTCCGCTAGGACTTTTCCGGCAGTTTTCCGATCTCCTTATAAGTGAACACCGGCCCGTCCACGCACACATACTTGTGGCCGATGGCGCAGTGTCCGCATTTTCCCACCCCGCACTTCATGTATCTTTCCAGGGTGGAAACGATATTTTCCGGTTTAAAACCGAGCTTGGAAAGCTCGATGATCGCGAAACGGATCATGATCGGGGGCCCGCAGACAAAAACCACGGTGTTGTCGGCGGTCTGGATCAACTTGGGGAAAAGGGTGGTGACCACCCCGACGTTGCCCTTCCAGTCGGCATTCCCCACGTCCACGGTCATCCCGAAGCGGATCTCCGGCATCTTCTCCCATTCCTTGAGCCGGCCCGGGTAAACCTGGTCGGCCGGGGTGCGCGCCCCGTAGAGAATCAGGAAATCCTTGAATGCGGAGCGGGCGTCCAGCATCGGCTCAATCAGGGAGCGGAGGGGGCAGAGCCCGATGCCGCCGGCGACGAAGATGATGCTCTTGCCTTTGTATTCGTCGAAGGGAAAGCCGTTGCCGAAGGGGCCGCGGATTCCCACCAGGTCTCCGGGTTTCTTCGCATGGAGTGCCCGAGTCACCGCCCCGACCGCCCGGATGGTAACCTGGAAGGTTTCCGGCCGGTTGGGATTGGAAGCCAGTCCGAACGGCGCCTCCCCCACCCCGAGGGCCGAGATTTCCAGGAACTGTCCCGGTTTGAATTTGAATGCCTGCTTGGCCTTGGGGTCGATTAACTCAAACTCGAAGGTCCTGGTGTCGTAAGTCTCGTTCTGAGTCTTAACAATCCGGGCCAGGTTGGGCAGATAAATGTTACTCATGATCTCAGCCTATTTCCGGAGCCTTTCCACCACGGCGGGCATGCTGACCTCACCGGGGCAGGCGGTAATGCAGCGCCCGCAGCCGACGCACCCGATCCGGCCGTCCCGTTTTAAATATTGATAACTCAATTTGTGGAAGAATCTGCGTTTAAACCGCTCCCCCTTTTCGCCGCGGGGATTATGGCCGGAAACCTCCCGGGTGAACCCGGAGTAATCGCAGGAGTCCCAGAAGCGGTAGTGGCACCCCTGCTCCCCTTCATTAAGATAGCCCACCCCGAAGCAGCTGCAGCAGGGACAGACAAAGGCGCAGCCCCCGCAGTCAAAACATTTTTCCCCCAGCTCGGTCCAGGTTTCGGGGGTCACGGCGTTGGAGGTGATCCGCCGGATGGCGGTGCTCATGTAAGAGGTGGGTTCGGGCGGGAAGCTTTTCCGGGACTTATCCTCCAGCGCCTCCCGGGTTTTCACCGCGGAGGGATCCGCTTTCGCGAACAGTTTGGAATTGGCCTCGATCAGCGCCTTTCCCTTGGAACTCTTGCATTCCACCAGGTAGCTGTCCTGGAGATCCACGAGCTGGATATCGAACTCGTCCCGCTCCGAATCCAGGAAAGGCCCGCCCTCGCAGCAGACGCAGAAGCAGTTCTTCCCCGGCTGGTTGCAGGCCATGGTGACCAGGGTCAGGTTGTTCCGGCGCTGCCAGTAATAACAATCGCTTAAGTTTTCCTGGTAGAACTTGTCCAGCCAGAAGATGCCCGAGGTGTCGCAGGAGCGAATCCCCAGGACCACGGCGGTTTTCTTATCTTCCGGGACGGTGAGCTCGTAATCCCCGCCCTTCTTGGCAAAGTGAAAGAGATTTTCCGAATGGGGCAGGACCAGGTCTTTGGCCGGCAGGTACGGCAAGGCCGCGGTTCCGCTGAGGAGATTGAGATCGATCCCGGCCGGGGCCGGGGCGAAGAAAATTTCCTTTTCCACCCGGGTGGGGGCAAAGACCTCCTGGGTCCGGGCCAGGGCTTCCACCCAGCGGTTCAGGTCATCTTTCCGGATAATATATCTGTCCATTTCAGGCCTTCTCCACCGTAACCAGCAGACTGGGGAAGTAAACCGACCGGGTTACCGGATCGATTTCACCCTTCCCCGCCACGCCTTCCACCAGATTCAGGAAATGCGAGGACAGCACCAGGGTCCGCCGGGGCACGCCTTCGTCCGCCTGCAGCGCGACCTGGAGTTCGCCCCGCTCGGAGCGGATTTTCGCTTTCTCTCCGGGGCGGAACTTGAGGTCCTTGGCGTCCTGCAGGTTCATTTTCAGCGCCGGCCGCTCGGCCTGGTACTCGATGTAGAGGACCGGGGACTCGGCGATCATCCGGTTGCGCTCCCAGGCGTAAAGGGTGTTGGGAATCAGGAGGAGGAACTTGTCCGGGCTCTCCAGCGCCGGGAGCGCCGCGGGCTTGGGCGGGGCGGACGCGAGCCGCGGCGGGGCCAGGAGCGCCCCGGCCTCGGATTCCACCTCGGGCCCGGCGATTTTCTCGTAACCCGGGACGGCTTTGCCGATTTCCTTCCGGATCGCGGCCGCCGGTCCGCCGGGCAAGGACTTTCCGAGAGCCTGCGCGAGTTCGGGCAGTACCTCGGAAAGGCCTCGACATTCACCCCGGGGCGAAAGGGCCGGCCGGGAAACCTGGATCCTTCCTTCGCAGTTGGTCAGGGTGCCTTCGCTTTCCGCGAAAAGCGGCAGGGGCAGCACCACGTGCGCGCCCGTAGCGGTATCGTTCTTGAAGCGCCCGGCCCAGAGCACGAAATCCAGTTTCTTGAGCTTCTCGAGGAGGGCGGTTTTGGGCAGGTGCACGGAGAGATCCTCGGCGAAAACCAGAAGCCCCTTGACCTTGCTTTCCGGGGCCAGCATCTCTTCCAGGTTCAGGCCTCCGGCCGGGGGCCGGATCCCGAGATCCCAGGCGCCGCGGAGGTTGGGGCAACGGCTCAAGGCCAGAATATTGGGAAGGTCCTTGGCCGAGGCCCGGTGCTCGATCAGATAATTGATCAGGGCCAGCACGCTGGCGCTGGGATTCAGCTGGTCGGCCACAAACACCAGGCCCGCGCCGGGTTTGCCCAGAAGGTCCAGAACCTCCGAAGGAATATCGCGTTTCGCGGCCAGGGCGGAGGGCAGACGGTCCGCCGGGACCGGAATCAAGGTCTTATAAAAATGATCGGCTTTGCTGGCGGAGGCATCCGCCAGGATAATCTGCGCTCCCTGCTTGAAGGCCTGGACTACCCGGGAGCCGACCGGGGAAAAGTCCCGGTGGGCGTCCCGCCCGACCACCAGCACCGCCGGGCTTTCTTTCAGGGCCGGAATCGAGCCGGCCGCGCCGATCCCTTCGCCGAAAAGCTGATTCAGCGCCGAGAGCGCCGCCGCGGCCCCGAACCGGTAGCTGCCGTCCAGGTTCTTGGTCCCGATCACCTGACGGGCCAGGAGGGAAACCAGATAATTATCTTCGTTGGAAAGCCAGGGGGAGCCGATCACCCCGATGGATTCGGGCCCGTGCTTCCCGATCAGGTCCTTGATTTTCTCCCCGCTTAATTTCAGGGCCTCGTTCCAGCCGGTCTCCTTCATCCCCTCGCCGTCACGGACCAGGGGCTTGACCAGGCGGTTCACGCTCCGGAGGTTCTGGAAACGGTTCCAGCCCCGGTGGCAGAGCCGGCCCTGGCTGACCGGGTGGGAAGCACTGGGGAGTACACCCCGGGCTTCGCCGTCCTGGGTTCGGACGAACATGCCGCAGCCGCAACTGCAGAAGCTACAAATTGTCGGAGTGTTTTTGATCACTTTGAGTCCGGATCCCCTTTATTCCAGCCTAGCGTAATTAAGAACCCTCCAAATTGGGCATTACATTACTTGAACTGAAAAGCCGCTGTCAAGAGGCTTGGCTCAACGCGCCAAACCGCCGGGGAAATCCCCCCTATTTTACTTCCTCGAACTGGTCCTTGGCCGCGCCGCAGACCGGGCAGACCCAGTCGTTCGGGAGCTTATCGAAAGGCGTGCCGGGCTTGATCCCACCGTCCTTGTCCCCCAGCTTGGGGTCGTAAACATATCCGCAGACCGAACATTCATACTTTTTCATTTTTTTCCTCCACCTTAAAGTCTGTTGCCGAGAAAGTTAATCATGCCTTTATATCTCTTCTCTCGCTGGATTGAAGTCTGGGGATAGGTCGGAGCGAGCAAAACATCTTTTCGAGATTCTTAGCCTTCGGCTCAGAATGACAATCGCATGCCAAAGGCCTTAGCCCCTGCGGGGCGGCCTGATGCTCTCACGGCAAAATCAAATTGTTTTGCGAGCGAAGGCCTATTCCCAGACTGATAAATCATTTTTTCTATTTAATTTTTTCCGCGACCGCTTTCCCCAGCGAGAAGCATTTTTCCAGGGCCTCGCGGTCGGGGACGAACTTGACCTTCAAACCCTCCTGGACCAGGTTGACCTTCATCTCTTTCAGGATTCCCTCAATCTCCCCCACCGACTCCCCGCTCCAGCCGTAGGAGCCGAAGGCCGCCCCCGTAAGATTCTGGGGCCGGAGGCCCTTGAGATAGGTCAGGCAGTCGGCTACGGTCGGGAACAACCCATTGTTCAGGGTGGGGGAACCCACCAGGAGCGCGCCCGCGTCCAGGATCTCGGTAGCCACGGCGCTGCGGTGGCTGGATTTCAGAGGCAGAAGCTTCACCCCCGCGCCCCCGGCCGCCAGCCCTTCGCCGATCGCCCGGGCCATCTTCTCGGTGCTCTGCCACATAGTGTCGTAAACCACTACCGCCTTCCCGGTCGGCTTCCGGGCGGCCCAGCGGGCGTAGGATTGCAGGATCCAGTCCAGGTTCTGCCGGTAAACCGGCCCGTGGTCGGGGGCAATGATCTTGATTGGGAGATTGAGCTTCCCCACCCGCTCCAGGAGCTTCAGGATCAGCGGGGAATAGAGCAGCAGGATATTGGCGAAATAACTGGCCGCCTCTCCGGCGAGGATGTCGGCGGGGATCTGGTCGGCAAACCTCTCGCTCGAGGCCAGGTGCATCCCGAACCCGTCCTGGGAGAAAAGCAGGGCGTCGTCGTGGAGATAGGTGACCATGCTGTCGGGCCAGTGCAGCATCCGGGTTTCCAGGAAGGTCAGCTTGAGTTTCCCCAGGTTAAGGCTCTCCCCGTCCTTCAAGGCGATGATTTCCCGGTCCAGGTGAAAATGCTCCTTCAGGGCCCTGGTCCCCATCACCGAGGCGAAAACCTTTTCAGGCTTCAGGAGCCGGATCACCTCCGGCAGGGAGCCGGAGTGGTCCATCTCGGAATGGTTGGAGATTACATACCTGATCTTCCCGGGCTCCACCACCGAAGCGATCCGGGAGAGCATCTCCTCCCGAAACGGGGCCTTGACCGTGTCCACCAGGGTGACCGGGTCGGACAGGATCAGGTAGGCGTTGTAGGTGCTGCCCCTGGGGGTCAGGTACCCGTGAAAATCGCGGATCGACCAGTCGATCGCGCCCACCCAGTAAACGTGCTCGGAGATTTTAATTGCGGAAAAAGGTTCCGGCATCAGCTTGTCCTCTGCGAATACAAAGGGTTCAAGGGTTCAAGGATTCGAGGGTCCAAGTGGGAAAAGACTAAATATTTTTCCATTATTATGTTTTCCCTTTATCCACTAGAACCCTGGGCCCCTCGGCCCCTTGAACCCACAAATATCTTATTTTTTGGCCCGGGCGTTGATCTCCCGGTTCAAAAAGGCGATATGCCCGATCTCCTCCCGAATGATCTTATCGAGCCGGTTTTTCCCCATCCGTTCCGGGACCACTTCTTTCATCCCGGTGTAGAAAACAATGGAATCCTTTTCCAGGCCGATGGCGAAGGCGAAAACCTCATCGAGATTTTTCATCCCTTTCAGCTTCTCCGCCGGCTCGGTGCGGGTATCCACCACCCGGCCGTCGGCCATGGACTTCAGGTACATGCCCAGCTCGTTGTCCTCGTCAAAAACCATCGGGGCCCGCTCCTGGTCGGTCAATTCCTTGGCCATAGAGGAAAAAACCTTTTCGTGTTGGACCTCCATTCCGGAGAGATCCAGGAGCAGCTTCTTCACCTGGGGATCCGAGGCCAGTTTCCCCTCGGAGGCCTGGCGGTAAAACTTGGCCCCGTTTTTCTCGATCTGCGTCGCCATCGCGAAAATCTCTTCGGCACTGAATTCAAGTTTCATGACTGTCCTCCCGGTTGTTTGCTCTTCCGAACGAAGTAAAAAGATTCCTGCCCGGCCCCTGCTTCGGGCTCAGGGCAAAAGCGACCCCGGATATTTTGATCCGGACGCGATTATTTTTCAATCAGGAATTCCTCTCTTCTTGTCATTCCCGCGGAAGCGGGAATCCAGCTCCCTTTTGTCATCCCCGCGAAAGCGAGGATCCATATTAAAAACTGGATTCCAGGTCAAGCCCGGGATGACCTTCTAAACAAAGAATTTTTCTGCTCTGGTTTAGGCCTTCCACAAACCGTGCAGGTTGCAGTATTCCCGAACCGCCTCGATATTGGCCCTGACCTCAAAGGACGCTTCGGGGGCCTCTCCGGGCTTCAGGAACTGGCGGAAGGATTTTCCCCCGGCGATAATCTGGACCCACTCGATATAATGCTTCTCCTCCATGGGGTGAGCCACGCTCCCGACCTTGACCTTGATGCCGGCGGCGGTCTTCTCGACCACCGGGACATGCTTCTCCTTGGCGGCGTCCACGGTGTTTTCCACTATCTGCTTCATCGGCTGGTTGCAGCAGACGAGCTGGCCTTTCCCCTCGTGAATCACCTCCACTATGTTTCCGCAAACCTCGCACTTATAAATCTGCAGTCTCATCGTCATTTGCCTTCCCCCCTCTCTGTTTTCTTCATCCGTTTAATCCGTAAAAATCCGTTTCCGGCTTTCCTTATTACTACTGGGGAATAACCTCTTTGACCTCCGGCACTTCCTGTTTGAGGATCTTTTCAATCCCGTTCTTGAGCGTCATCTGACTCATCGGGCAATGCCCGCAGGCGCCGGTCAGGCGTAATTTTACTACCCCGTCCTTGCTGACCTCCACGAGCTCGACATCCCCGCCGTCCATCTGGAGCTGGGGCCGGATCTTCTGCAAAACCGCCAATACTTTCTCTTTCATACTTCAGTCTCCTTCCTTATTTAGTATCCGAAACGTCTTCCCTTTGAATGTCATTCCGGACTTGATCCGGAATCCAGTTTATTAATCTGGATTCCTGCTTTCGCAGGAATGACGGTGTTATCCTACCGAGTATCCCAGCTTCCTGGCCGTCCTGCTTCTCCTTTTGAGCTTTCACTTTTCACTTTTTCCTTGCCCATGGCCGCCCGTTTTCCCAGTTGAAACGCCTGGTCCAGCCATGCCGGACTTTTTTTTACCGCGTCCTTGTCCTCGGCTTCCCTGATCATAACACCGCCTTCATACGAGAAGCCCAGGGTATCGAAAAAATACCGGGCGGTCCGTTCCATCCCCGAGAAAAGGTTCTTCCCCCGGGTGGCCCCCACCGCGAGCAGGTAGCCCGTTTTGGAGCTCGGAGCCAGGAGCTGGGGGCTGGGAGTATTCAAATCAGAATTTTTCATTTTTGCTTTTGTCGCTCCGGGCTCCCTGCCCCGGGCTAGATTTTTCCTGACCCAGAGCGCCTGGGCCCGGTCAATCAGGGCTTTCAGCCCGGCCGGAAATCCATAGAAAAAAACGGGTGAGCCCAGAAAAACCGCCGACGCTTTTAATAATAAAGGATAAACCTTCTGCATCTCGTCTTTGACTACGCATTTACCGGTCCGGTCGCATTTCCCGCATTCCCGGCAGCCCTCCATCTTCAGGTCCCGGACATAAATCCCGTCCACCCGGGCCCCGCCGGAGCGGGCCCCCTCCAGGGCCGCGTCCAGGAGAGCATCGCTGTTTCCCCCCGGCCGCGGGCTCCCATAAATCCCCACTACTCTTTTCTTACTCATCCTTCCGGGTTCTGAATTCCTCGCTTCCCGTCATCCTGAGCAAAGCGAAGGATCTTCATGATAAAAATCCAAATGACAAAATCCAAAGTTCAAATAAAGTTCAAAAAATAAAAGCCTAAAAAATCCAATCCGTGATTCTGTTTTGGCATTATTAGTTTTGACATTAATTTGGCATTTGGACTTGGAACTTTGAACTTTTTTCATTCAAGCGTTAAAAAATGGCAAACTGCTCTTTTTTCGCCCCGCAGACCGGGCAGGAATCCGGCAAAACCCCGTCGGAAATATAGCCGCAGATCTTGCAGACGTGGTAGGTGGTGGTGCGCTCTTCCATCAAGTGGTTCATCGCTTCCTTGTAGAGCTTGGCGTGGGTTTCCTCCACGTCCCGGGCCTGGCTGAAAAGGAGGGCCGCTTTCTCGTCCCCCAGCTCCCGGGCCATACGGATGAAATGGTCGTAAGCCACCCCGGCCACCTTGGTTTCCGATTCAAAGCTGTCTTTTAAATTTTCCTCGGTACTTTTGATTTCCCGCAGGAACCGGAGGTCCCGGGTCCCATGGATTTCCTCCGAGAAAGCGATCACCCGGAAAAGTTTGGCCATCTGGGGATAGTTTTCCTGCTCGGCTTTATCCGCGAAAACCTTGAGCCGGAGGAGAGCCTTGGCTTCCCCCACGTACGCCTGGTGAAACGCATCCTTGATTTTATCGTCCATGAATTAATCCATTTTTTTTAAAAACTCTGTCATTGCGAGCGATAGCGAAACAATCTTTCCTTCTTTCTGTTTTCTTTCTTTTTTTCGGGGGAAGGTTTCGCTCCCCTCACAATTCCAGCGATCACGTAATCCTGGGCGTCGGGCCCGCCCCTCCGGGGCAATCAGGGCCTCGCCTTCATCAAACAAGAGACAAGGTGCATCAAGTTTTTCGCAGCTTCATCTACTAAGAGTTCGTGTCGCGAGAACCTTCCCCCAGGGCTTCTGTAAACCCCAAAAA
>JAPLJL010000111.1 GCA_026388615.1 Pseudomonadota bacterium
CGCTTCCGGCCAGAGCACGGTCGAGTCGCGGAGCTCGATCATGGCCGGGAAGCGACGGAGCAGCTCGGGCTGACCGAGCGGGTGGCCCACCGCCCCCCGGGCCCTGAGCTTGTCGCCGATCTCGCGGACCCGCGCAACCGAAAGCCCGGTCCGTTCCGCGATTTCCGCCGGATTCCCCGGCAGAGCCTCGACTACCTTGAGATCGTCTTCGTGGTCAAAGAGAACCCTAAAAATCCGGGCCAGGGTTTCCGAGTTGGGAAAACCCAGCTGCGCCGCGTAGCTCTGCAGGGATTCGGGTATCGGCATGGTTTCGCCTCCTTCGGCAATACGGATATCTGTTCTGTTTCAGGTCAGGCGTAAAATTATGCGAAGTTCCAAAATTTTTCAAGCATCGGAGGAAGTACCACGGGTGCCCGCGACCTGGGCATACCTCGGGACCGCGTAGTAAGACGAATCATCCTCGTGCAGGTCCGCGATCTCGCGAAGTATCTCGTCCGCAGTCTCCCGGGTCACGATCCCCGCCCGGAGGGCGGCGGGAAGTCCCTCCCGCACCCCCGTCAGGACCAGCGCCTTGGCCACGCGGATGGGCACCATCGGCTGGACGAAGTGCGCGATAGCTGGCCGGAGCCCCGCCTCGACAATCATCGGGAAGAGCCGGTCACCTATGTCGAGATCGATCCCCGCCATTTTCCCGGCGCGCAGGAAGAGGTCGTTGACGCGGTGGAAGACTTCGCAGCGGGGCAGCGTGTGGAGCGTGCTGGTGGTCGGTTCCTCGCAGGCGAGCGTCCCGCCGGGGACGAGGAGGCCCGCCATCCTCGCCACAGCTGATCCCGGCTCTCGCAAGTGCATCAGGACGAGCCGGCAGCAGGCAAGGTCGAAGCGCTGCCCAGGCAGGTCCAGTGCTTCCGCCCGCGCGCAGACGAAGGACACGTTCCGGTGGCCGGCCCGGGAGCACCGCTCCCCGGCGATCTTGATCTGTTGCGGGCTTGAGTCCACCGCGATAACGCGGCCTTGGGGGCCGACCTGCTCGGCAAGGAATACGGTCATATTGCCGCTCCCGCACCCCACCTCCAGGACCGAGATTCCCTCCCGCAGCCCGGCATTCAACAAGAAGCTGCGGCTGTAAGGCCCGAGGACGTCATTTACCAGGTCCAGCCGCTCTGCGCCTTCCCGGCCGACCCCAAAGGAATAGTCATTCATCGTTTCTTACCGCTCTTCGCCAGCCACAAGTTATGGCATAGAGAAAAGGGCATAGACTCCGTCCCGTAGGACTACGTTCCGGAGGGAGCATAGAGCATGAAGCATAGTATTAATAACTTTTTCTGGTTTCTATAATTATTCTGGGTTCTCCGGTCTTGCCCTATCTACTATCTACACTCTACCACCTACTGTCTATACGGAATATCCATTTGAATCTTGAGCCGCTAATGTAGATAATCAGGAGAACAAATAACCCGGAAAGGATGAAGGGAGTGGCTGAACCTATTTTTGACGTCATCGTAATCGGCACCGGGATCGGGGGATCGAGCCTGACGGCGCTTTCCGCCCATGCCGGGCTGAAAACCCTGGTCCTCGAGAAAAACCCCCGGATCGGGGGCTCGTGTTCTTATTATGAAAAGGACGGGTTCCATATCGATTTCGGCACGCATCTTTTCACCCGGGGCATCCGGGGACCCATCAGCGAGGTTTTAAAGCGGGTAGGGGCGGACTCCCGGGTAAAATTTGTCCACCCTACCTTCTTCTCCCGGCTTGTCGGTCTGGGTCTGGATATACCCGTATACACCACACCCTTCGCCGCCCCCTTGTTCATTTACCGGTCTCGCCAGCTCGGGATCCCCTTCCGCGAGTTGCCCGGGGTCATCAAGCTCATGTCCGATCTCTTCCGGATGCCGGAGAAACAAATCGCCGAATGGAAAAATCGCACCGTGGAGGAATTCGTTTTCACTTACACCCGGAATCCCGCGGTTCTCTCGCTGATCAGCATGATCACCACGCTGTATTTCGTCTACCCCTATTGGAAATGCTCGGCCGGAGAGATGATCTGGTGCACCCAGCGGATCATCAAGGCCAGAAGGTTTTCCTATTGCCGAGGCGGCGCGGTGGCGATTCCTAAGGCCATGCTGGAAGCCGCCCAGAAAAAAGGGGCGACGCTCCTGACCCAGGCCCGGGTCCGGAAAATCATCCTCGAAAACGGCGTGGCGCGGGGGGTGGAGCTGGCGGACGGACGTAGTTTCCGGGGCCGGGCAGTAGTCGGCACCAGATCCCTCAAAGACACGGTTTTCAACCTGGTCGGGCCCGAGCCCTTCCCGGCGGAATTCCGTACCCGGGTTGAAAATCTGAAAGAATCCATGAACGCCATCCAGATCAAGCTCGCGCTCGGCCGGAAAGTAATCAGGGAAACCAGCATGATTGCCGTGGGTAGTCCCTCCGGAAATTACCGGATCCAGACCGCCTCACCGGACCAGGTCCGCAAGGTCTGGGAAGACGTGGAGGCGGGCAGGATTCCGGAACTTCTCTTTCTCTATGTCGTAGCCCCCTCCAACATCGATCCCGCGCTCGATCCCCCGGGAAAACAGCTTCTCAACGTGGCCACACCGTTTCCGCACACCAAAACCCGCCCCCAGGACCCGCCCGAGGCCTGGGTGGAGGCCATGATGAAAACCCTGCTGGAAGCCGTGCCCGAAATCGGACCTCATATCCTTTGGAAGGAAGTAATCGGGCCCCAGGCGATCGAAAGCTGGATCGGGAAACCCGGGGGCCCGTGCATTTCCACCGTTCAGATCCCCGGCCAGGTGGCGGAAGACCGCCCGGACATCCGGAGCCCGATCCCGGGGCTCTATTTCGCCGGGGACGGAGCGGGCGCCCGGGGCATCGGGACCGAGCTGGCCGCCCAGAGCGCGATTAATTGCTCCGAAATCCTGGATTCCGATTTCCGGAACGGACGGATTCCTTAAAACAAGTGAAAAGTTAGGAAAAAAAACAAAGGATATAATTAGGAAGCATCCTAATCGTCCAAATTAACCTTGGCTTTCGGAAACCGAGATTGCTTCGTCGCTTTAGCTCCTCGCAATGACAGCCATTTTGTCATCGCGGTGAGCTGAAACCCTGAGCTCTGCGAAAGGGCCTGAATTCAGGGCGTGGCGATCTCAAAATCAATTTTCTTATTATTGCACTTACTGTCGAGAATCATTTTTTAATTTGGATACTTATTAGGAGGCATTATGCACAAAAATTATGACGTGATCGTGGCCGGGACAGGTCCGGCGGGGCTGGCCATCGCTTCCGCCCTCGGACGGGAGGGTTTGAATATTGTCTGCGTCGATCCCAAGGCTAACCAGCCCTGGGAGAACAATACCTGTGCCTGGGCAGACGAAATCAGGCCCTTGGGCCTGGACAAATACTGCGACAAGATCTGGCCCCAGATCGAGATCATCTTCGGGGAAAATTCCAGTAAGGTTCTGGCCGGGGCTTACGCCCATTTCGACAATGATAAGCTCCGGAACGCCCTGCTTAAGGACATCAAGGAAATCGTCGTGCAGGAAACCGTCACGGTGGCGCACGACGGCAAGGGAAGCATCGTCACCCTGAAAAACGGAGATAAGCTCAAGTCGATTATGGTCGTGGACGCCACCGGCCATGCCCACCGCCTGATGGAGAAACCGGAGAAGGAGGCCGATTCCTTCCAGAACGTCCTCGGGATCCTGGCCCGGGTGGGAAAGCATCCCTACAGTCTGGAGCACATGATCCTGATGGACTTCCGCTCGGGCTTCCTGGGGAAAAAGAATCATCCCCCCACCTTCCTATATGCCATGCCCTTCGCCCCCGACCTGGCCTTTTTCGAGGAAACCTCCCTGGCCGACAACCCCGGGGTCCCCTTCGACTTGCTGAAGGAGCGCCTGTACCAGCGCCTCGAGCATATGAAGATCAAGATCCTCAAGGTCGAGAAGAACGAGGAAGGTGCCCTGGCCATGAACCCGGTCGTGCCCGATCTAAAGCAACGGGTCATCGGCTACGGCCTGGCCGGCGGATTTGTCCATGCGGCTACAGGCTGGAGCGTGGCCCGCTCGCTGGCGCAGTCCGGACCGGCCGCCCGCTCGATTGCGGAGGGTATCCGGGCAGGACTCCTGCCGGATGCCATCGCGGAGCAGACCTACAAAATTCTCTGGCCCCGGGAGCTTCTCCGGATGAGAATAATCCACAAGCGCGGGGCACGATGTGGAACACCTATCTTTCCTGGGATTCCACCGTCATGAAGGTCAACCGGAGTCTTTTTATCCCTCCGAAAAGAAACTCCGTTTGACAATCGGCTCCCTCCTTATTTATGATTAGTCTGAATTCTGGTCAGATATGGAGCCCCCCGGGCAAAACCCGTGGTATCTCCATATTTATTACCCGCCGTCGCTAACCTGTCCGACCTAGCTCTCGTCCTTCTGAGCCCCAGCGCAGGAGGATTAGCGAAGTCGAAAGCTTTGGCGGGTTATCCGCATTAATCCACGGCTAAAAGCCGCGCTTTTCTGCGGAAGCGGATAAAAAGAGGTCCATTTTGAAAACCCTGTCCCTTTCCGAGGCCAAGGCCAAACTCAGCGGGCTGGTCAAGGTCGTGGCCGATACCGACGAAGAGATCTTGATCACCCGGAACGGCTCCCCGGCGGCGGTTTTGGTGAGCCCGGAGGAGTACGAGAGCTGGAAGGAGACCCTGGCGGTCCGAAGCGACCCGGGCCTGATGAAGGAAATCCGGAAGGGTCTCAAAGCCCTGAAGGCCGGGCGATCCCGTCTCTACACACTCGACGAGCTCCTGGGCTAACCCTTTTCACCCTTGAAAACCGCTTCCCATCGGCCGCGAGTCCCGGATCAGGTTGCCGGCACCCTTCGAAATCTCCACCCCCAGCTCAAGAAGAAGGTCAGGGTATCCTTAAAAATGATCCTGGCCGACCCCCATTCCGGAAAAGCTCTGAAAGAGGAGCTTTCCGGACTGAGAAGTTTTCGGGTCGGCCGCTTCCGGATCATTTACCGGATCGCGGCAGGGAAGGAAATCGAGATTGTCACGATTGGTCCCCGGGAGAGCATCTACCGGGAAACCTATCTGCTCCTGCGAAAAGATACGAGGAACGATGAAAAGGCTTGATCGCGATTTCCGAAGTCACGGTTTGAAATGCGCGGGCTGGCTCTTTCTGCCCGAAGGTGTTACCAAACCGCCCGTGGTCATCATGGCCCACGGGATCGCGGCCGAGCGGACCTTCCGCCTCCCAGCCTTCGCCGATAAATTCACGGCCCGGGGACTGGCCTGCTTTGTTTTCGACTACCGCAATTTCGGCGACAGCGAAGGCGAACCCCGCCAGCTCGTCAGCCCTGACCGCCATCTGCGGGACTGGCAGGCGGCGATCGCTCACGTCCGCAAACTCAAGGAGATCAACCCCGAGCGGATCGCGCTCTGGGGGTCATCTTTCGGCGGCGGGCATGTCCTGGCGGTCGCCGCGGAAACCCCCGGCCTTTCCGCGGTGGTTGCCCAGGTTCCCTTCGTGGATGGGGCGGCCACGGTCCGCCGCGCGCCCCGCTCCTACCTGATTGAGGCGACCCGCAAGGGGCTCAAGGACCTGTTCCGGGCGATGACCTTCCGCCCGCCCTTCTGTGTCCCGGTGGTGGCTGAGCCGGGCGAGTTCGCCCTGATGAACACGCCAGAATCCAAACCGGGCTACCTGGCCCTGGTCCCGCGCGATTCGAAATGGAAAAACGAGGTCCCGG
>JAPLJL010000100.1 GCA_026388615.1 Pseudomonadota bacterium
TTTTAAATGAAAGCGAAAAATAAGTCAAGTGATAGTTTTCATTTCCGCGGACCGAAAAGCCCAAACGGCCGGAGAATGATCCCGATTTTCCGACGGAGATAGTCATGCCGAAAATAATTTCAACCCCCGATCCGGAAACTGGGATTCCCGGATCCCGGATCTGAACCGAGTCTCCGGACGAAATTAGCAAACATGCCTTATTATCCCATCAACCTCAACTGTGTAAACCGTCCCTGCCTGGTCGTGGGCGGGGGCGAAGTGGCTGAGCGCAAGGTTCGCGGACTTCTGGCGGCGGGCGCCCGGGTCCGGGTGATCAGCCCCGGGCTCTCTCCGGTTCTGGAAAGCCTGGCCCGGGACGGAAAAATCACGGTCGAGCGCAGGCCCTACCGGCAGGGGGACCTCCAGGGGATGTTTCTGGTCCTGGCGGCCACCGACGATCCCGCGGTTACCCGCGGCCTGGTCGAGGAAGCCCGCGACCTCCCCTGCCTCCTGAACCTGGCCGACCTGCCCGCCGAGAGTGATTTCATCCTGCCCGCCCTGCTCGAGCGGGGCGATCTCACCGTCGGCTTTTCCACCTCGGGCCGCTGCCCGGCCCTGGCCCAATGGCTCCGGGACCGGCTCGCGGATGAAATCGGCGCGGAATACGAAAAACTCACCGCCCTCCTCGGTGATTTCCGCGACCGCTTGTTGACTAAAGGGATTAGCCCCCCTACGATTAGGCGTTGTATCCGGGAAGCTCTCGACGCGGATTTGCTGAAACTCGTTTCCGCCCGGGACGCAACCGGGATCCAAAAACTTCTCGCCCGGATTGAAACTCAAGCGGCAGACCGGAATGAATGAGATTTTTGTTATCGGGGTTTCGCATCACACCGCGCCAGTCGGCGTGCGCGAGTGTTTTTCCCTGGCCCGGCCTCAGGCCGAGTCACCCCTGGTCGATCTGCTTCCCCAAAAATCGATCAACGGTTTGGTCCTGCTCTCTACCTGCAACCGGATGGAAATCTACGCCTCCACCGATGACTTCCCCGCCTGCGCGGAAGTCCTGAACCATTTTCTCTGCCGTTACAGCTCCACCCCCAAAGCCGAGCTCGCCCCCCTGCTTTATCAGTTCTCCGGAACCCAGGCGGCCGAGCATCTTTTCCGGGTCGCCTCCAGCCTCGACTCCCTGGTGCCCGGCGAAACCCAGATCTCCGGCCAGGTCAAGCAGGCTTACCTGGCTTCCCTTTACGGCGGGGCGGTGGATCCGCTCATTAATCATCTTTTCCAGCAGGCCTTCGGGGTGGCCAAGCGCATCCGCCGGGAAACCGGGATCGGCCGGCTGGCGATCTCGGTCAGCTCGGTGGCGGTGGAATTCATCCGGCGCCAGCAGCCCGACCTGACCCGGCAGCAGGTCATCATTATCGGGGCCGGCGAGATGGCCGAACAGGCGGCCGAGGCCCTCTACAAAGCCGGGGTCAGCGAGATCCTGGTCGCCAACCGCACCTTTGCCCGCTCGGCGGAGTTGGCCAGCCGGATCGGGGGCCGGGCCTGCGATTTCGCGGATATTCCCCTCCTGATCCGCTCGGCCGACATCGTGATCGCCTCCACTTTCGCCATCCACCACATCCTCACTCTCGCGGACCTGGAACCGATCATGAAAAACCGGAAGAAGCCGCTCTTTATTCTGGACATCTCGGTCCCCCGCTGCATCGATCCCGAGATCGGCAATCTGGACCTGGTCACCCTGGCCGATATCGACCGCCTCCAGGAACTCGGGGCGGAGAACCTGAAATCCCGGATGGAGGAGGCCAAGCGGGCGGAAATCATCATTATCCGGGAGACGGAAAAATTCACCCGCTGGCAGCGGGAAAGGGCCGCGGCCCCCCTGATCTCGGCCCTCCATGAACAGGCCGAAGCCATCCGGCAGAAGGAACTCGCCCGGGCCCTGTCTCAGCTCGGCCAACCTGACGGGCGCACCCCGGAAATCCTGGACCGGCTCACCCGGGCCCTGGTCCGGAAGCTTCTGCTCGCCCCCACCCGTTCGCTCCGGGAGGAAACCCTTGTAAACGGAAAGTCCCAATTTCTGAAGGCCTTCCAGAAGCTCTTTGAACTCGAAGTTCCCCCCGAGCCGGATTTCCCGCCGCAAAAACGTGACTAAGCTCCGCCTGGGCACCCGGGGAAGTCCTCTGGCTTTAGCACAGGCCCAGGAGGTTTCCCACCTTCTGCAAAGCGCCCATCCCGGCCTGGAACTCGAGGTTAAAAAAATCAAAACCACCGGGGACCGGATCTCGGAATGGAACTCTTCCTCCGCAGAACAACCGATCGGGGCCTTCGTCCGGGAGCTGGAAGCCGCCCTCCTTTCCGGTGAAATTGACGCCGCCATTCACAGTCTGAAAGATCTCCCTTCCGAGATTCCCGGGGCCCTGGAAATCGCGGCCGTGCTTCCCCGCCGGAACCCCGCCGATGCCCTTTTGACCCGCGACCGCCTGTCCCTCTCCGCCCTGCCCCGGGCCGCCCGGATCGGAACGGGCAGTCTCCGGCGCCAGGTGCAGATCCTCTCCGCCCGGCCGGATTTGACCGTTCTCCCCCTCCGGGGCAACGTGGACACCCGGATCCGCAAGCTGAAAAACGGGGAATATGACGGCATCATCGCCGCCTGCGCGGGGCTGGAACGGCTCGGGTTCGCCTCCGAAATCACCGAGGTCCTGTCCCTCTCCGCTTTTATCCCCGCCGTCGGACAAGGCGCGATCGGGCTGGAAATCCGGAAGGATGACGGCCGGATCCGTCCCTGGCTTGAACCCCTGGACCACCGCGAGACCCGGGTGGCGGTGGAGGCAGAGAGAGGCTTTCTGCACCGCCTGGGGGTGGGGTGCCGCGCCCCGGCCGCGGCCCTGGCCCGGATCGAGGCCTCCGGAATATTAGTGATCGCGGGGATGGTTTCCGACCCGGAAGGCCGCGTGATGGCGCGGGGGGAAAAATCCGGTTCGCCCGGCCGGCCCGCCGAACTCGGAATCGCTCTGGCCGAGGAACTCCTCGCCAAAGTTCACAGCTCGCAAAGAGCATAGAGCTCAAAGCTGAAAGCTCAAAGGTCAAAGGTAAAACATAATATCCTCCCCCTTTGTTAAAAGGGGGATTGAGGGGGATTTTCTGAAGCCCGGCTTCCGGCCCGTGGGCCTACAGCCCGGTCTCCGACCTGTAGGGTCTACGACCCGGAGGGAGGGGGGGAAGGTTCTCGCGACACAAAACAACGTGAGACGTAAGACGTGAGAAGGAAGAAGGTTATTTTGTTTGATTAATTTATTTATTTTTCCCCTCGTCTACCGTCTAACTTCTAACGTCTAACCTTTTTGAGAAGAGCGAAACCTTCCCCCCAAAAAAGAAAAAAAGGCTTCGATTCGTTCTGTGGCCCGTGCGACGAAGCCTGGACGAAGTCTGAACCGCCTTCTTTTTCCTGTTTGCCGGGCGGGACGCCCGGCCTCCTATCTGTTTCTGATTTGTTTTGTTTCTTTGGTTTTCATTCCGCAATCCGCAATCGATTCTCTTGACCCTAGCCTGGCATTTGGGGATAATTCCCCAAACCTGAAATCGTTTTACCGGCGAAACCCTCGAACAGGAGAAAAAAAAATGAACCGATCACCTTTCTATCAATCCCTCCGGCTCCGGGCCAAGTATTTTCCCCCGGAAACCCCCTCGGTCATCTTCGGCGACCTGCGGATCACCTGGAAGGAGCAGTTCGACCGGGTCAACCGCCTGGCCAACGCCCTGTCCAAAATGGGGCTCAAGAAAGGCGATAAATGCGCCTTCCTCTTTCACAATTGCCCGGAATTCCTGGAGATCAACCTGGCCATTCAGGCCCTCGGGGCCGTCCCGGTGCCGGTTAACTACCGCTATGTAAAAAACGAGGTCGAATACCTTCTCGAGAACAGTGACTCCATCGGGTTTCTTTTCGAGGATGAGTTCCTGCCCCTGGTCAAGGAGGTCCGCGGTTCCCTCCCCAAAATCCAGTTCTATGTAATCAAGACCGGCGCCTACGGGCATAAGCCCACGGTGGCTCCCCCCCCGGGTCTCCTGCATTACGAGGAATTGATTCGAAACTCCTCCCCGAAGGAGCCCCGGGTCGAGGTGGGGCTGGACGATCTCGCCGTGCTCATGTACACCGGGGGCACCACCGGCCGCTCCAAGGGGGTGATGCTCACCTACCGGAATTTCATCGCCAACCAGCAGCAGATCACCTCCCTGCTTCTCACCCTGCTCCCGCCGGTGTCAACCATTAACGACCCGGTTTACGCCCGCAATGAATCCGAGCGCAAGATCCAGGGCGGCCTCAATGCCCTCCTCGGGCAGCTCGCCCTTCTCTTCGAAGACCCCGCCATGGAAGGTAAAATCCTGGTCGTCGAACTTCAGTCCGACAGCTCCACCGTTATTCCTCCCATTACCGCCATTATGAAAGAGGGAAAGGTCAAGCTCATGACCGGTTTGCCGGAGAAATCCGATCTCCGGATCCAGTTCAAGCTCGGCGATAACTTCTCCGAGTTCCTGGAACTCTCCATTTATCCCTATACCCTGGCCGGCAAGCTCGCCCTGATCCCCAAGATTCTCAAGCTCCAGTTCTCCGGGCGCTTCAAGATCTCGGGCCAGCTCGGGCTCCGTTTGAAAATGGCCGCCCTCAACTTCCGTAACCCGCCCACCGTCGACTTCGTCCGCGCCCTCCCGGCCCCGCCTTTCTTCCACCTGGCCAGCTACGCCCTCTGGCTCCTCTTCCTCTGCAACCAGAAAGGCACCACCGTGATCCCCCTGAACCAGAGCTTCGATCCGCCCGAGGTCCTCGATCTGATCGAGAAGGAAAAGATCACCTGGACCTTCATGGTCCCCACCCAGTGGAAAAAACTGGTGGACGACCCCGGGATCGACCAGCACGACCTTTCCTCGATGAAGATCGCCCTGACCGGGGCGGCCCTGCTTTCCGATAAATACAAGAAAAAGATGCTGCTCGCCTTCCACGAGGCTCTCCTGGTGGACGCCTTCGGCCAGACCGAGATGGCCCCGGTCACCACCGCCAAGGTGGACGGCGACGCCGAATCGGTCCGGGACCGCTCGGTGGGCAAGCTCCTCTCCGGGGTCGAGGCCAAGATCGTCAACGAGACAGGCGATCCGGTCAAAGACGGCGAGATCGGCGAGCTCCTCTACAAGAGCGCCTCCCTGATGAAGGGCTACTACAAGGACCAGGAGAAGACCGACCAGGTGATCACCTCCGACGGCTGGTTCCGCTCGGGCGACCTGGCTTACCGCGCTCCGGACAAGGAGATTTACGTGGTGGAGCGCAAGGGGGAGTGCATCAACTCCGGCGGGGAAAAGATTTTCCCGCTCGAGGTGGAAGACATCATCCACGCCCATCCCAAGGTCGCGGACATCTGCATAATCGGAGTCCCCGACGAGCAGTGGGGACAGATCGTCCGGGCGGTCGTGGTCCTGAAACCCGGCGAGACCGCCGCCCCGGAAGAGATCATCGATTTTTGCAAGGACAAGATCGCGAGCTATAAAAAACCGCGGCAGGTGGTTTTTGTCGAGGGATTGCCCATTTCCCCGATCGGGAAGGTCCTGCGCGCCAAGATCAAGGAGCTGTACGGCCAGCCGCTCGCCTAACCCCGCATAGGGCAGAGGGCATGGAGCATAGCGCCCAGAGTAAAACGTAAGACGAGAAAATTTTAGGAGCCCTTTCGGGCTCCTTTTTTTGTTTGGGTTTACCGAAGTCCGGGGGTATTAATCGCATGGCGCAAGGAGTTAAAATCCAAAACCTATCACCTTCCATTCCTGAGCCCAGGCGAAGGGTTTGGTTTTCAAGAACCGGGGGGTTGGTTCTCGCGACTCGCACTTCTGGGAAACCAGGCTCGATGAACTCGATGATAAAGTATTTATCGATACAGGCTAGACCCTGATTGCCCCGGAGGGGCGGGTCAGCCGGCCGGGATTACGGCACGGCACGTATTAGTGCGCGGAGCGAAACCAACCTCCCAAAAAAGAAAAAAGGGCTATATCAAAGGAGAGATTCTTCGCCCGCCAGAGGCGGCCTCAGAATGACAGATTTAAGCGGCGGTCGGCGGTCGGCCGTCTGCGGTCGAACCGGGATCAGCTGGTAGGTGATTTCCCGCACTTGGGGCAGGATTCGGGGAGCTCGGAAAGCTCCGCCCCGCAGGACTCGCAGATGAACTTCGTCCCTTCGGAAAGCAGATAGATATCCAGGAGCTCCTTCGCCCTCGCAGCGTCGCCTTCGAGGACACGGATAGCGTGGGCCGGGGTGTTCAGGCGGAAGGGGTCGTGATCGGGCTTGCCGAGAAGGAAGGGGATCTGGTTTTCCTCCAGGAGCCCGATGGCCATCTGGAGCTCGATCGAATTGTCGCTGGCCAGGATCTCCACGGAGGGACTCTTGGGGGTGGGGGCTTCGGAAGAGGGAAGGGTTTCTGTAAGCGCTGCCCCGCACTCCGCGCAGACATGGATGTGCGGGAGATATTCGGAGCGGCAGATCGGACAGAAGGCCATGAGGGTAGCTTATAATGAGGATGATGAATTGGGAAGACATCATCCGGCACCGAGCGAGGCGATTGTGAGCTGGCTTGGTTACCAAAATGGGACGTATTTTTCTTTTTTGGGGGGAAGGTTTCGCTCCCCTCACAATTCCCGCGATCACGTAATCCCGGGCGGTCTCCGACCCGTAAAGGTCTACGACCCGGAGGGCGGGCTCGCTAAGCCTCGCCTTCATCAACCAAGAGACAAGGTTCATCAAGTTCGTCGGTGTCTGGTCTACAAAGAGTTCGTGTTGCGAGAACCTTCCCCCCGGGCTTCTAAAAACCAATAAAACCAGAAAAACCATATGAACTAAATGAACCAGATGAACAGTTTGTTTTGACGGCGGTCTGCGGTCGGCCGTCGGCGGTCATTCAGATAGCAAAGAAGGAGCCTGATAATGTACGGAATCATCGTCAACCCGCACTCCAAGAAGAACTTGGGAGGTAAATTCCGTCCGGAAAACCTGGAAAAAATCATGGGAAAAAGGGCCGTGGTCCGCTCCACCCCGACCATCAGCAAAACCCGCGAGGTCTTTTCCGAGTTTTTTGACCGCGGGGTCAAGGTCCTCTGCATCTCCGGGGGGGACGGCACTCAGCACCTCACGCTGACCGAACTGGTTCATTTTTGCCGGGAGAAAAAACGGGAGCTTCCCTTGCTTTACCCCATCCGGGGCGGCGTGATGAACATGGTTTCGAACGAAGTGGCCACCCGCTTCGGCAATCCCGCCACCCAGTGCAAAAAACTCTGCGCTTTTGACGAAAAGGTCTGCTCGGAGCAGGGCGCCAGGAGCGAAACGTCAACTCTTCCTTTTGTGACCCTGCCGGTTCTGAAGATCGAGGATCCCCAGGCGGAAAAAGAGGCGTTTGCCTTCACTTTTTCTAACGGGATTCTTTACAAGGGCCTGGATGAGTACAACCAGGGTTCGAGGAATGTGTTCTCGGCTTTATGGCTCGCTATCCGAATGCTCTCGGGGGCGATCGTTCCGAACCGCCTGGTCACCCCGACTGAAAACCGGGTCAAGGTGGACGGGAAGGATTTGTCGCATTCACAGCAACTCATGATCATCGCCAGCACGATCAAGAAGCTGGTCCTCTGGTTTTCGCCCTTCGCCGCGCCGGAAGGAACGAAAGAGGGTGAATTCTACAGCCTGGCCTGTGGGCTACCGCCGTTCGAGATTTTCCGGCATCTGCCTTCCTATTCCGTCGGGAAAAGGAAACATGAGCGGCTCTACAACCAGCCCTCCCGGGTGCTCGAGGTCGAGGGGCAGGAAGGCTATGTCCTCGACGGCGAGGTCTATCACCGGCCCCCAGGATACAAGATCAAGGTCACATCAGGGATGACGCTCAAGTTTCTCAATATAAAATAACAGGTTATAGGGTAAAGGAGTCCATTGAGTCTATCGAGTCCATAGCGTCTATAGTGTCAAAGAAAGAGTTTGAATCATTCAACACAATGGACACAAAGAACACGATGGGCCCAACAGACTAGATTGTCTTACGTCTTACTCCTCAGTTGTCCTTGCGAGCGACAGCGAAGCAATCTCGATTTTCACTTTTAGGCTTCTTAACTTTTAGGCTTTTAAGTTCTTGGCCCTTTGCCCTTTGCGCCCCGCTTCTTGCGGAGAAACCGTTTGCAAATACTTTGATTTGATATGAATCCGGAGGCACAGGTCCTCAGGCAAAAAGTAAGGGAAAGAGTCCGTACGGCGGTTTTCGCCCCGTCGTCCGAACCCGCGCTCCCCGCCTTTACCCGGTATTTCCAGGAGCGGTTCGGCTCCGAGCTTCTGGCCGTGATTCTTTACGGTTCCTGTCTTTCCCAGGTTACCCGCCGGGAATCCTCCATTTATGATTTCTTCCTGATTTGTGACCGCTACCGCCCCTTTTACCGGGACTTGAAGCTCGCCCTGTTCAATTACTGCCTCCCCCCCAACATTTTCTATCTCGAGCTGCAGGATCCCGAAGCCGGCCGGCTCGCGGGGAAATACTCGGTGACCAGCCTCCGGGATTTCCGGCATGAAACCTCGCCCCGGGCCCGCGACACCTACCACCTGGGTCGCTTCGCCAAGCGGGTGATAATCTCCTACACGCGGGATGAAAAGGTCCGGGAGGGGCTGCTCGACGCGATTCTCTCGGCCATGGAGCAGAACATTGCCCTGGCCCTTACCTGCCTGCCCGACCGCTTCCCCCGGGATGAATTCATCCTCACGCTGCTCGGGATGAGTTACCGGGGTGAAACCCGGATGGATCTGGACACCAAGGTGGAGGAGCTTTTCCGGGCCGAGGCGGAATATTACCGGCAGTGCTACACGGAACTCCTGCGGGCCTACCTCCTGGAAAACAACCTTGGGTCGGAGTCGAATGGCGGCTATTCCCTCCCGGAAAAACCCCTGCGCCGGCGTTTCCAGCTGATGAAGGCCAGGGCCTTCCTGTTCCAGACCCGGATCCGCACCTATCTCCGCTGGCCTAAATACATCATCACCTTCGACAACTGGCTGGACTATCTGCTTTCCAAACTCGAGCGGAGCAAGGGAATCCGCCTGGAGCTGACCGCGCGGGAAAGAAAATACCCTCTGATTTTTTGCTGGAAACACTTCTTCCGGCTGAAGCGGGCCGGAAAAATCAAGTAGCCTCACGGGTTTCCGCTTTCCGATTAACCCGAAATATTCAGTTGATCTTTTTCGTCTGAATGTAGTTGCCCGATTTATCGGGCTTTTTTGAAAAACGCCGATCCCGCCCAGTGACGGGACACGTCCCTCCGTTGTCGGGATAAATAAATCGGCAAACTACTTGAATGACAAATTACGCGGGAATGACAAATAAGGCTTAAGAGAAACGGTAAAATCAGATAAGCTTCTGGGGAAGTTCCTTTAGAACGGAGCGGATCACTTCCTTGCTCAGGGGATCGAGCTCGGAAAATTTCACCCCGATGCCCAGGTATTCCTCTTTGTTTTCCTTGAGGGGCTTGGACCAGATCACCTCGCCCTCCACCTTGATCGGGCTGGGCCGCCCGGGAATGTAGAGCGCGAGTTTGAGCTTGGTCCCGGTTTTCAGGGGGTTGATCGAGCCGACCCGGATTCCTCCCTCGGAGATATCGTAGGAATAATCCGAAAAAAAGGCGCCGTCCCCGATGAAATTCACTCGGAACCGGGCATTTTTCCGATCATGATGTCGTTTCTGCTGATATTCCAAGAAAACCCCTCCTATTAATATATATCATAAGAGGAGTGCGCGTTCAACAAATATTTACCAAAGCCGTTGGGAAGGGTGATAACTTATGGCGGGTGGCCGATGGCGGACAGCAAAGAGCATGGAGCAGGGGGCAAGGGGCAGAGCGCAAAGAGCATGGAGCATGGGGCATGGGGCACGGAGCAGAGCGCAGGGAGCATAGAGCAAAGGGCAAAGGGTTTAACTCGAAACCCGCCTCCGGCCCCGCTTCCAGCCCGTAGGCTTACAGGCCGGAGGGTAAGGGCCTACGGCCCGGAGGGAAACTAGAAACTCGAAACTTGTTTGTAATCCCGCATTCCGAACTCCCTGGCCGAGCGCTCCCGGGCCGACACGAGCTGTCGGCTCCCTGGGCGAGCCTCGGGCAAGCCGGGCAGGCGGGCAAGGCGGGCAGGCTGCAATCCGCAATAGAACAGTTGATAAGTATTACTCTTGACCGGAAAACAAAAATCGTATTTACTTTGTCCTTTGATTGGTTATTATTATAGGGAATCAGCTAGTCAGAAACTGACGGAAAAAGGAAATGTCGAAACCCTCTGCCGAAAAACGCCATCGCCAAAGCCTGAAGCGGCGCCAGATCAACCGGAGCTGGAGGAAAAAGCTGCATACCGCCGAGAAAATCGTTCTCGACCAACTGGAGGCAGGCAAGCCCCAGGAAGCGGCCACCGAGCTCCGTGAAATTTCCCGCCTGCTGACCAGGGCGGCCTCCCGGAAGGTGATTCATAAGAAGAAAGCCTCCCGGAAGGTCGGCCGCCTGA
>JAPLJL010000441.1 GCA_026388615.1 Pseudomonadota bacterium
GACAAGGACTGCGCCTGGACGCTGATCTATAAGCGCCTGGAACAGACGGGGAAGCTTGATAAGATGCGCAAGATCCATCCCCCCAAGAAACACGGGGTCAGGATTTATCCCCAGCGGCAGGTGAATGAAGAGTACAAGAAGGATGAAGGTCAAGGGTCAAAGGTCAAAGGTGAAAGGTAAGAGGCAAGAGGGTAACAAGTAGCAGGTAACCAAAAACCGAAAAAAGAAGGTGGCTGGGTGGTTAGGTGGTTGGAAAGAAAAATAAATCGGTAGCCGCAGCCTTAAGGCTGCGCGGTAGTTGCCCGATTTATCGGGCGGTGTAGACTTCGGGCTCGCAGAGTTCGGTAGCCGCAGGCTTTTCAATCAGATCCCGAGGCATTGTGGCCGAGGGAAGGCTGCGTTGGAAGGAAAAGAAATGAGTAAGAAAACATTCCAGGAAACATTGAGCTCGGGGAAATTCATCGTCACCACCGAGGTGGGACCCCCGAAGGGCACCAACATCGAAAAGCTCCTCTCGGCCATCGACCTATTGAAGGACCGGGTGGACGGGATCAACGTGACCGACAACCAGAGCTCGGTGATGCGGGTCTCCTCCCTGGCGGTCTGCCACCTGATCCAGGAGAAGGGCGGGGAGGCCATTCTCCAGCAGACCTGCCGGGACCGGAACCGGATGGCCCTGGAATCGGAATTGCTCGGGGCCAACGTCCTCGGGGTCCACAATCTTCTCTGTCTGACCGGCGACCACCTGTCCGCCGGGGATCATAAGGACGCCATGCCGGTGTTCGACCTGGACTCGGTCCAGCTCATCCAGATCGCGAAAACGATGGAGGCGGGCAGGGACTCGGCCGGGAACGAATTGAAAGGCGCGGTGAAATTCTGCGTGGGGTCCACGGTCAACCCGGGGGCCAACCCGCTCGAGCCCCAGCTCCTGAAATTCGAGAAAAAGATCGCGGCCGGGGCCCAGTTCTTCCAGACCCAGGCGGTCTACGACATGGAGGGGTTTTCCCGGTTCATGAAGCGGGTGGAAGGGTTCAAGATTCCCATCCTGGCCGGGGTCATTCCCCTGAAATCCCCGGGCATGGCCAAGTTTATGAATAAGAATGTCGCCGGGATCAGCGTGCCGGACCGGCTGATCGAGGAAATGACCAGGGCGGAAAACAAGGAAGCCAAGGGCATCGAGCTTTGCGCCCGGCTAATCAGGGATTTAAAGGGAGTCTGCCCCGGGGTGCATATCATGGCCATTGGCTGGGAGGAAAAGGTTCCCGAGATCCTCAGCCAAGCTGGGATCGGCTGATATATTAAGAAGTCGTAAGCCTTCATTTTATCTAAATAGATATTTTCACCTAAGTTGTAACTAATTAATATTATTGAGATTTATATATGTCATTTCTGACAGAAATTTATTCTTTTATAGCATTCTGACAAACTTCTCCAAATTGTATACAAATTATAAAAATTACTAGCCAGAGGGAGGATATAAGGATGAATATCTCGCGAAGAAATTTTCTGAAGGTTTCCAGCTCCAGTGCGGTCGCGCTTGCCCTCGGTTGCGGAAAGGAGCAGACCCCGGGGGAGAAGCTTTCGGCGACTCCCGCCTGGGTTGATACCCGCGATCCCAAGTACGGACGGGAAACCACCACGCTTTGCGCTTACTGCGCGGGCGGCTGCGGCAACATCGTGACCACCGCGCTCGTGGAAGGTGAGAATAAGGTTGTGAACATCGAGGGTGATCCCGATCATCCCATCAATCAGGGGGCACTCTGCAGCAAGGCCCAGTCTCTTTATCAGGTAGCCAACAACGAACGCCGGATGAAAAAGGTTCTGTACCGGGCGCCCGGGGCTTCGGATTGGACGGAGATCAGCTGGGAGGACGCCCTCAACGGCATTGCCGATAAGATCAAAGCTACCCGGGATGCCACCTTTGAAACCACTGTCACCGAAGGAACCAGCCTCAATACCGTGAATCGCACCCGGGGGATCGCTTTTATCGGCGGATCGGGAAATGAAAACGAGGAAGGTTATCTTTATACCAAGCTGGCCCGCTCTCTAGGGGTTGTCTACCTGGAAACCCAGGCCCGGATATGACACTCGGCCACCGTCGCCAGTTTGGCGGAAAGTTTCGGACGGGGGGCAATGACCAATCACTGGACCGATCTCGCGAACGTCGATTACTTCCTGGTGATCGGTTCCAATCCCGCTGAAAATCACCCCATCTCCTTCCACTGGGTAACCCAGGCCCTGGAAAACCGGGGGGCCAAGCTCCTGGTGGTGGATCCCCGGTTCTCCCGCACCGCGGCCAAGGCCCACATGTATGCCCCGTTGCGCTCGGGTACGGACATCGCCTTCGTCAACGGGATGATCAACCGCATCCTGGAGAACAACCTTTACAATGCGGACTACATTAAGTATTACACCAACGCTTCTTTCAAGGTGAACGCGGCCTTCCGGGCCTACCTGAATGCGAACACCCCTTTCCCCGGGACTTTTCCGGGACTGAATACCTCTGCCAATCCCCCAACGTATGATAAGACCACCTGGGGCTATCAGGTGGATCCCAACACGGGAATCCCGCTTAAGGATGACACCCTTCAGGATTCCAACTGCATTTTCCAGATCATGAAGCAATTTTTCTCCCGCTACACCCCCGAGGTGGTGGAGAAAATCACCGGCTGCCCGCAGGCAACCCTGATTCAAGTAACCGATGAATACGCCAAGACGGCGGCTCCGGACAAGGCCGGGACCATCATGTACGCGATGGGGGCAACCCAGCATACCTACGGCACCCAGAATATCCGGGCTTACGG
>JAPLJL010000308.1 GCA_026388615.1 Pseudomonadota bacterium
CCAAAAGGTCTCCTCCGCGTTGCTCAGGATTATTCCGCGCTGGCTGCCGAAAAAGGTCTTGTGGGTGCTGGCGGTCACCAAGTCCGCCCCCTCTTTGAGCGGATCCTGGAAACGCTTGCCGGCGATCAGCCCCAGGACATGGGCGGCGTCGTAGATAACCACAATCCCCTTCTCCTTGCAGAGATCGGAAAGCTCGGCCAGTGGCTCGGGGAAAAGGAACAGGCTCTTGCCGAAGACCAGGACTTTGGGATTGACCATGTTGATGAGCTTCCGGGTGGCATCGACGTCAATGTGGTAGAGGTCGGGGGTGAGGGGAAAGTCCACGATGTTCTTGGTGTATTTACCGACCGAGCCGGCCTTGTGGTGGCTGATGTGGCCGCCGCCGGAGGTGGAATTAACCATCACCACGTCACCTGGTTTGATAAAGCGGCTGAAGACCCCGTCATTGGCCACCGTTCCGCTGATCGGGCGGACGTCGACGTGCCGGCAGTTGAAGAGGGTCTTGAGCTCCTTCTTCAGCCGGGTCTCGATCTCGTCGATCTTGTCCGTGCCCTGGTAAAAGCGCTCCCCCGGATGTCCCTCGGCGTAGCGGTGGGCGAAGTCCGAGCCCATCACCTGCCGGCACCGCTCGGAGAGAACATTCTCGCTGGCGATCAGGTTGATGGTTTTTGACCGCCATTCGTTCTGTTCCTTGACGATGGATTCGATCCAGCTCACGTTCCGTTCATACATGGATAGATCCTCTTTTAATGACTAATGCCTAATTTCTAATTCCTAATCAAAAACCAATTTCTAATGACCAAAATCCGAGTTCAGGTATTATTTTAAACTCGAAACTCGAAACTTTAAACCCGAAACTTTTTATTGCTTGAGCATCCGGTCAATCGCCCGGGCGGAGGCTTTCCCGGCGCCCATGGCCAGGATCACGGTGGCGGCCCCGGTGACGATGTCGCCCCCGGCGTAAACCCCGGGCATGGAGGTGAGGCCGGTTTCCGCTTCGGCGATGATGGTGCCTTTGGGGGCGGTCTTGATCTCCGGGGTGGAGTCGGGAATCAGGGGGTTGGGGAGATTGCCGATCGCGATCACGACGGTGTCCACCTCGATCGTGAATTCCGATCCCGGGACCCGGACCGGCCGGCGCCGGCCGGACTCGTCGGGCTCCCCGAGTTCCATCCGGACGCACTCGATCCCCTGGACGAATCCCTTGTCGTTTCCCAGGATCCGGACCGGGAGGGTGAGGAGCTCGAATTTGATCCCTTCCTCCTCGGCGTGGTGGACCTCAGCCGCCCGGGCCGGCATCTCGGTGCGGGAGCGGCGGTAAATAATGGAGGAGGTTTCCGCCCCCAGGCGCAGCGCCGTCCGGGCCGAGTCCATCGCCACGTTCCCGCCCCCGACCGTGGCCACCCGGGTGCCCCGGATGATGGGGGTGTCGTATTCCGGGAAGGCGTAGGCTTTCATCAGGTTGGAGCGGGTCAGGTATTCATTGGCGGAGAAAACCCCGTTGAGGCTTTCCCCGGGGATGTTCATGAATTGCGGGGCTCCGGCCCCCGAGCCCACGAAAACGGCGTGGTAACCCTGGGCGAAAAGCTCGGAGATGGTGACGCTTTTCCCCACGATCCGGTTCAGGAGCAGCTTGACCCCCAGCTTCTTCAGGTATTCCACCTCGGCCTGGACGATGGCTTTGGGGAGGCGGAATTCCGGGATCCCGTAAACCAGGACCCCCCCGGCCTTGTGCAGGGCCTCGAAGACAGTGACCTCGAAGCCGCGCCGGATCAGGTCCCCGGCCGCGGTCAGGCCCGCCGGCCCCGAACCCACAATGGCCACCTTTTTTCCGGTGGGAGGGGCCATCTCGGGGAGGGGAGAACCCTCATGTTCCCTTTCCCAGTCGGCGGCGAAGCGCTCGAGATTGCCGATGGCCACCGGCTGGTCCTTGCCCTTGGCGCCCAGGATGCAGACCTGCTCGCACTGCTCCTCCTGGGGGCAGACCCGGCCGCAGACGGCCGGCAGGCTGTTATCCTCCTTGATCTTGCGGCCCGCCTCGGAGAATTTCTCTTCCTTGATCAGTTTGATGAAGGCGGGAATGTTAACATTGACCGGGCAGCCCTCGATGCACCTGGGCTTCTTGCACTGGATGCAGCGGCCGGCTTCCCGGACCGCGAGCTCCGGGGTGTAGCCGAAAGGAACCTCGGAGAAATTTTTCACCCGGGCCTGGGGTTCCTGCTCCGGCATTTTCTGCCGGGGGGTTTTTATCTTGCTGGGGGAGGGTTTTGTTTCCTCGTTCATCTGACGGGTCCCTTATTTCGGTTTGGGTTGGTAGGACGAGCGGGCTTTTTCCTCTTCGGAGGGATAAACCCGCAGGCGCTTGGCCAAAAGATCGAAGTCCACCTGGTGGCCGTCGAATTCCGGCCCGTGTACGCAGGTGAATTTGGACTCGCCGCCCACGGCCACCCGGCAGCCCCCGCACATCCCGGTGCCGTCGATCATGATCGGATTCAGGCTGACGATGGTCTTGATCCCCTTGGCGCGGGTGACCTCGCAGACCGCCCGCATCATCGGCAGGGGGCCGATGGCATAAACGATGTCGATCTGAACGCCTTCTTCCAGGAGGTGCTTGAGGACATCGGTGACGAACCCGTGGATCTGGTAGCTGCCGTCATCGGTGCAAACCAGGAGCCGGTCGGAGATCTGGCCCATCTCCTTGGTCAGGATCAGGAGATCCTTGTTCCGGGAGCCGATGATGGAAATGAGCTGGTTGCCGCCTTCCTTCAGGGCCTTGGCGATCGGGTAAACCACGGCGGTGCCCACCCCGCCGCCGATGGCGCAGACCACGCCGTACTTGTCGACGTGGGTGGGATTGCCCAGGGGTCCGGCCAGGTCGGAGATTTCCCCGCCCTCGGGTACGTCCCGGAGGAGCATCGTGGTTTTGCCCACTACCTGGAAGATCAGGGTGATGGTGCCCGCCCCGGGATCGGCGTCGGAAATGGTGAGGGGGATCCTTTCCCCGTTCTCATTCACCCGGAGGATGATGAACTGGCCGGGCTTCCGCTTGGCGGCGATCTCCGGGGCCTCGACCACCATCCGGATGACCTCCTTGGCCAGGTTTTCCTTTTTTATGACTTTATTTCCCATAATTGCCTTTTTCCGATTGGACGTTAAAAAGTTCAGTTTACTTATAATCAATCATTCCTTCATTTATCAAGATAAGGCCCGGGATTCACCCAGCTTTTTAAAGAGCAAGCAGGGTGAATCGATCGTCAGGTAAATTCTTTACATTTGGTAGGGGAAAATGCAATCCGGTAAGAATATTAATCGGTTTTGGGGTTGACAAAGCCGAATCCAACAATTCGCGGGCCGGGTACTTTAACCCGGACCGGCTTATTTGCTATGGTGTTATTAGCAGAACTAAATGATAAATTTAATTAATATATATTTCTAATATGAATCGGCAAAACTGAGATTGCTTCGTCGCGGAGTTTTTTGAACGAAGTGAAAGTGCTCCTCGCAATGACATCCAGATTGTCATCGCGAGCCCGAAGGGCGTGGCGATCTC
>JAPLJL010000406.1 GCA_026388615.1 Pseudomonadota bacterium
CTGGTCCACATGCTGGTGGAGCACTTCACGCTGGGCGGGCATGAACTTTCCTATGAACTGGTGGCGAAGAGGGTGGCCACCCCCTTATGGAAGATAATTGATTCCCTCTTCCTGGTCATGGGGACATTTCACGGCCTGAACGGGGTTTGGATGATCGCTTCGGACTATATTAAAAAGGATTGGCTCAAGGTGGCAGTGGTCTCCGTGCTGCTCTGCCTGGGGGGGGTGATCCTCACCCTGGGGCTGCTGACGGTCATCCCGTTCAAGATGTAGGGAAAAACGGCTAAACACTGATTTCTAAATTCGAAAATAGAAATTTGGGGGTTGAATGAAAGCGACAAGACATCAGTACGACGTGTTGGTGGTGGGTGCCGGACTGGCCGGCCTGAGGGCGGCCCTCGAAGTCGCCCCGGTTTCCAAAGCCTGTGTCCTGACCAAGGTCTATCCCTCCCGCTCCCATTCCGGGGCGGCGCAGGGCGGGATTGCGGCGGCCCTGGGAAATGCCTCCCCTGATTCCCTCGAAGAGCACATCTTCGACACGGTGAAGGGGAGCGACTACCTGGGGGATCAGGACGCCATCGAGATCCTGATCTCGGAAGCCCCCGAGATCATTTATGAGTACGAGCATTTCGGGGTTCCCTTTGACCGCATGGCCGATGGCCGATTGGCTCAGCGCCCCTTCGGCGGGCATTCCCGGCCCCGGGCGGTATACTGCATGGATTACACCGGCCATGTTCTCCTCCATACCCTGTACGAGCAGTGCATCAAACAGGACGTAAAGTTTTTCTCCGAGTTCTACACCATGAGCCTGATCATCCGCGACGGGGTCTGCCGCGGGGTGGTGGCCTGGGACCAGCAGAAGGGCGGGCTCCATGTCTTCCACGCCAAGGCCGTGATCCTGGGCACCGGCGGTTACGGACGGGCCTACAAAATCACCACCAACGCGCTCGCCAACACCGGCGACGGCTTGGCCCTCGCGTCGCGGGCCGGGATCCCGATTGAGGATATCGAATTCGTCCAGTTCCATCCCACCGGATTGTATAAGCAGGGGATCCTGCTTTCCGAAGGGGCACGCGGTGAAGGGGCCTACCTGACCAACAACCTTGGCCAGAGGTTCATGGAAAAATACGCCCCCGGCAAGATGGAACTAGCCCCCCGCGACGTGATCTCCCGCTCGATCCAGACCGAGGTGGACGAGGGCCGCGGGATCAACGGGCAGGATTATGTCTACCTGGACATCCGGCACCTGGGCGAGCAGAAGATCCTGGAGCGCATCCCCCAGATCAAGGACCTGGCCCAGAAATATCTGGGAGTCGATTGTGTGACCGCCCCGGTTCCGATCCAGCCCACCGCCCATTATTCCATGGGGGGGATTCCCACCAACAATGACGCCGAGGTGCTTTTGGATGGGAAGGACAAGAAGGTAGTCGGGCTTTATGCCGCCGGGGAATGCGCCTGCGTCTCGGTGCACGGAGGCAACCGGCTTGGGACTAATTCCCTCCTGGAGGCCACGCTTTACGGACGGCGGGCCGGGCGCTCGGCCGTCAAGTTCTTGCGCGATGCGGTCCTGGCGCCCCTGCCCGAAGACGCCCCCGATGCCTCCCTGAAACGGATCGACGAGATCCAGGAGAAGATCCGGACCCTGAAAGAGCGTTACCAGAAGATCCGGGCGATTGACCGGAATTCGATTTTCAACCTGGACCTGATCGAGGCCATCGAGCTGGGGAACGTTCTCGGTTTCGCCGAGATGATTGTGGCCGGGGCGATCAACCGGAAGGAGAGCCGGGGCGCCCACTTCCGGAAGGATTTCCCCAAGCGCGATGACGTGAACTGGCTGAAGCACACCCTGGTCTACCGGGACGGGGACGTGCTCCGGTTCGATTACAAACCGGTCCGGATCACCCGGTATCAGCCGCAGGAGAGAAAGTATTAAAAAACGCGGGAAAGCGCGAAAGCCGGAAAGCGCGAAAGCAAAAAAATAAAATTGCTTTTCAGCCTTCCAGCTTTCCAGCCTTCAAGCCTTCTGGCTGTTAATAATTAGGAGAGCGTATGAAAGCCATTCTGAGAATCAAAAGGTTTGATCCGGAGAAAG
>JAPLJL010000309.1 GCA_026388615.1 Pseudomonadota bacterium
TTTTTTAATCTATTTGGTTTTCACTCGTCAATCGTCATTCGTCAATCGTAAATACAATTTGACCTTTATTGTTTTTCGCTCCCAAAAACCATGATCGTGTGGAACTGGATGGCCCCGCCCCAACCGTGCCCGAGGGAAAGCTTGGCGCCCTGGACCTGCCGGGCCCCGGCCTTCCCCATCACCTGCAGGGCCGCCTCGGCCTTCCGGAACATCGCGGCGGCGCCGATCGAATTGGCGCAGAGAGTCCCGCCGGAAGGATTGCTGGGCAGGCTCCCGGTCATCGCAGTAATGCCTTTGTCGAAAAGTTTTCCGCCCTCGCCCCAGTCGCAAAGCCCGATGCCTTCGTACCAGACCAGCTCCTGCCAGGAAAAAGCGTTGTAGAGCTCGACCACGTCAAGTTCCTTCAGGGGGTCCTTGATCCCCGCCTGCTTATAAGCGATCTCGGCCGCCTTCCGGAGGTCGATCGGGACCGCCCAGTCGCGGTCCGCGTAGTAAACCCCGGCCGCGGTCGCCGCGGTGCCCCTGACCCAGGCGGGCCGGTCGGTGATTTTCTTGACCCGGTCCTCCGCGACAAAAATCATGGCGCAGGCCGCGTCGGAGGTGGGACACATGTCGGCCAACCGCAAGGGGTAGCAAAGCATCGGGGTGCTCTTGGCCATCTCGAAGTTGTAGCCGGGGATCTTGAGCTGGGCGTAGGGGTTGTTCATGGCGTTCTGCCGGTTCTGCACCGCCGCCCGGATGCCGTAGTCCTCGTTGTAACCGTACTTGGACATGTAGCGGAGCGACTGCAGGGCCACCGCCGAGGGCGCCCCGGTGTTGAACTGCCGCCCCATGATCGGGTCGTAAACCGTCCCCAGGCCGATCTGGGCCGAGGCGGTCTCGTTCAGCTTGTTCCCGGATACCGCCAGGACCACGTCGAACATCCCGGAGGCCACCAGGTAATAGCCCCCGATCGCCGCGGAGCCGCCCACCGTTCCGCCGGTATGGATCCGGAAAACCGGTTTCAGGTACCCGCCGCAGGCCTCGGCCAGCCACTTCTCCGGGTGATTGATCCCCTCGAAATATTCCGGGGATTGCCCGAAGGAAATCGCCTGGATGTCCTTATGGGTCAGACCGCAATCCGCGAGGGCCCGGGTTACCGCCAGCCGATAGAGGGCCGGCATGCTGCAATCCCAGTGGGATTTGTTTTCGGTCATCCCAACCCCGACCACCGCCACCCTTCGTCCCATTTAAAACCTCCTTGAATTCCTTAATATTCTAGTCGGACTTGTAACTGTCCAAATCAACTACTAAATAAATTCCCATTAGATTGCTTCGTCGCTTTCGCTCCTCGCAATGACAAAAAGTGGTGTCATTGCGAGCCCAAAGTGCGTGGCAATCTCACCAACAATATTTATACTTTTTCCCGCCTCAATTAAATTTCCCCTAACCATCAAAGGAAAAAAATTAACGCCGCCTGGCCCTGCTCCGCCCCGCGGGCCTTCCCCGCTTGGCCTTAATTCTCTGCCCCGGCTTTCGGGAGGCGGCCTTTTTCGCTGCCTTCCTGGTTTTCTTAACCTTGGCTTTAACCTGTTTTTTGGCCTGGACCGGTTTCGGTTTGGCTTCGTCCCGGCCGAGAACATAAACGATATTCGACTGGAGGCAGAAACCGCTGGTCGCGTGCACCAGCCCCCGGCGGATATCTTTTTTAATCTGGTATTCCCCCGCCTGCCCGGTAAGCTGTCGGGCCGCTTCGACCATCCGGATCAGCCCGGCCACGAAAATGGGGTTCCCGCAGAGCGCCCCTCCCGAGGCATTCACGGGATAAGCCCCGTCCAGATCCGCGATTCCTTTCTCCACCAGCTTCCGCCCTTCCCCGGGTTCGGCCAGCCCCAGTCCCTCGCAAATCATCAGTTCGGAGAAGGAGAACGGCTCGTAGACCTCGGCGAAATCGGTTTCCTTCCGCGGGTTCCTGATCCCGGCCTGGGCGTAGGCCATCTGGGCCGCCCGGGCCAGCGATTCGGGCCGAGCCAGGTCCCGGTGCCCCAGGTAATAAAGGTCATGGTTAAAACCGACCCCCTCAATCCAGACCGGGTCGGGGGTGATTTTCCGGGCCCGGTCGCCGTTAGCCAGGATCAGGGCGCAGGCCGCTTCCGATCGCGGGGAAGCGTCGGCCAGTTTGATCGGGGAAGCCAGTATCGGCGATTTCAAAACCTCCGCTTCGCTGATCGGGATCCGGACCTGGGTATTGGGGTTTCTCACCCCGTTGGCCCGGTTCTTGACCACCACTTTGGCCGCCGGCCGCTCGTCCAGGTTATACCGGGAAAGGTAGCTCCGGGCCTGGAGGGCGAAGGCCGAGATCATCTCCACCCCCAGGGGGCGGAGCAAGAAGGGATCGGTCATCATCCAGGAATAAAACTGGGGAGGGGTGTCCACCCGGCCGTGGGCCACGATCAGCGCCGTCTTATGGTGGCCGGTGAGGAGCCGGAGGTAGGCATACATCGCGGCGTAGGCGCCGTCCTCCTCCACCTTGGATTCCTCCTTCATGAATCCGCCCATGGACTCGACCACGAAAACGTTGGAGATGCTGGCCCCGTCCATCGTGTCGCAGCTCGCGCTGATGACCGTGTCGATGTCCCCGATGGAGAGCCCGCTTTTGTCCAGGGCCGCTTGCACGGTCCGGCCGATCATTTCGGTTTTGTGGATCCGCTCGTCCCGCTCCACGATCGGGGATTGGGCCCAGCCGACAATCGCCACTTTCCGTTCCACCTGCTTCCTCCTTATTAGAAGAGAAGTCCGAAGCCGACAGTCCTATGTCTTGAACAAAAACTCGGGACCGGTTGCTTTCGACTCTTTGCCTTTTATACTCTTAGGCTTCTTAACTTTTAGGCTTTTAGGCTCTCTGCTCTATGCCCTTTGCTCCCTCCGGGCCGTAGGCCCTACGGGCCGGAGGCTATGCTCTCTGCTCTATGCTCTTTTTAGTAGGTACTGATGATATCCCGAGCGATGATCATCCGCTGAATCTCGCTCGCCCCTTCGCCGATCTCACCGAGCTTGGCGTCACGGTAGAGCCGTTCCACCTTGTATTCCTTCATATAGCCGTAGCCGCCGTGGATCTGGACCGCGTCCGAGGCGATCCGGGTGCAGGTCTCGGAGGCGTAAAGCTTGGCCACCGAGGCCAGGACGCTGTCGGGAGTGCCCTGGTCGAGTTTCCAGGCCGCCTCGTGAATAACCAGCCGGGCACCGTCCGTGGCCACCTTCATCTCGGCGATCTTGAAGTGGATCTCCTGGAAGCTGGCGAGGGTCTTGCCGAAAGCCTGCCGCTCGGTCGCGTATTTGATCGACTCCTCCAGACAGGCCTCCGCGATTCCCAGAGAGAACACCGCCATCCCGATCCGGGCCGGGACCAGGCACTGCATGCACTGGATAAAACCGCCGCCCTCGCTGCCGACCAGGTTGGCGGCCGGGATCTCGCAGTCCTCGAAAATAAGCTCGGAGGTGGGGCTCCCGCGGACCCCCAGCTTGTCCAGGGGCTTGCCCACGGAAAAGCCCTTGGTTCCCTTCTCCACCACGAAGCAGGAGATGCCCGAGTAGCCCTTGCTGGGATCGGTCTTGGCGTAGATAATCGCGATGTCCGCGATCGGCCCGTTGGTAATGAACATCTTGGTGCCGTTCAAAACATACTTGTCGCCCTTCCGGATCGCCTTGGTCTTGAGGGACTGGACGTCTGATCCGCAGTGGGGCTCAGTCATCGCCATGCACCCGAACTTGGTTCCCTTGATCAGGTCGGGGAGATATTTCTTTTTCTGGGCGTCGGTGCCGAAAATCAGGATCGGGATCCCGGCCAGGCCGACGCTCGCCCCCGAGGAGAGGAAGGTGGCCGCGCAGGCCTTGGAGAGTTCCTCGCCGGCGATGGAGAAGGTCAGGCACCCCAGGGCCGTCCCGCCGAACTCCTTGGGCATCCCCATCCCCATGTAGCCGTACTTCCCCAGGGCCCGGATGTTGTCGGAGCAGAAGATCATCTCCCGGTCGAGTTTCTCGGCCTTGGGCGCGATCTCCTTTTCGCAAAAATCACGAAAACTGCTTTGAATCTCTAACTGTTCCGGAGTGATGGTAAAGTCGAACATGTTTCCTCCCTTTTCTTTCCTGCCGGCCTAAGAGCCAAAGCTCATCAGGGTGCGGGCGATGATGGACTTCTGGATTTCGGAGGTTCCGCCGCCGATGGTCGCGATCCGGGAATCCCGGAAACCCCGCTCCACCGGGTACTCCTTGATGTAGCCGTAGCCGCCGTGGATCTGGATCGCGAGGTAAGCGGTCTTGATCGCCGCTTCCGAGACAAAGTACTTGCCGATGGCGGCCTGCTGCATCGCCTCGAGCTCCCGGCCCTGGTCGATCATCCAGGCCGTCCGGTAAACCAGGTTCTTGCCCACTTCGTAGAACACCTTCAGGTCCACCAGCATGTGCTGGATGGCCTGGAAATCGGAGATCGGGCGCTCGAACTGGACTCGGGTCTTGGCGTACTTGGTGCACTTTTCCAGGGCCGCTTCCATCCCGCCCACCGCCGGGGCCAGGAGGCAGGAGCGCTCCCAGGCCAAGATGGTCCGGGCCACGTTCACGAAGCCCATGTCCAGTTCATCCAGGAGGTTCTCCTCCGGCACCTCGCAGTCCTCGAAATAAAGCTCCGAGGTGGGGGAAGTCCGCTGGCCGAGCTTGTTCATGTGTTTACCGGCGGAAAAACCCTTGGAATCACTCTCGACGATGAAGGTTGAGATCCCGAAGGTCTTCTTTTCCGGCGCGGTGGCCGCAATAACGATAAATTGGTGGCCGTAGGGACCGTTGGTAATGAAGGTCTTGGAACCGTTCAGGATATACTTGTTCCCTTTCTTGACCGCCCGGGTCTGAATGTGGGTAGCGTCGCTCCCGGCGTTGGGCTCGGTCATCCCCATCCCGCCGATCCATTCGCCGGAGCAGATTTTGGGGAGGAATTTTTTCCGCTGTTCCTCGGTCCCACGGCGCCAGATCGGCACCCCGCAGAGAATGGAATGGGCTCCCCAGGTCATGGTCATCCCCCCGTCCGCCCCGCCGCGGCCCAGGGCCACACCGGCGACACAGGTGGTCAGGGCGCCCAGCCCCTGACCTCCGTACTGGGTGGGGAAGGGCATCCCCAGGATCCCCATCTCGCCCATCTTCTTCCAGAGCCCCTGGTCGAAAATCTGCTTCTCGTCCCGCTCCAGGGCGGTCGGGAGCATCTCTTTTTCGGCAAAAGCCTGGAGCTGCTCGTAAATCATTTTTTGTTCATCGGTCAAGGTAAAATCCATATGTTCCCTCCCGGGTAAAGGTTAACGACCGTTTTTTATCTCTTGAATATAACGAGGATTATATATACGCCCCCGCCGGGGCTGTCAAGGACATACAAATACTAATATTTAAATAGCTTATTATTGGTTATCCATCGCTTCAGCGGTTTGTTGTTATACTGTATGTGTAACCACGAGCATGAAATTATTTCACCATAAATCTGATTTTAACCATTACTTTCGGATTCAGTGGTTTAGTTTTCTCGCTGCTGTTCCGATTTGCATAGCCATTTCTTATACCCGGCATTCAGGCTGGTACCTATTGGGGACGATTGCCACAATTCCGTTCGCCTACCTGCTTTTTCAGATGATGCGCCTCACCGCGGACGGGTCGGTTAATGTTCTTTACGGGATGGGAAGGGGCAAGCAGATCTACTCGAAAAGCCTGTTGTTCGATGCCGACATGGAAAAAGCCAACGCCGTGAGACGGGAGGGAAACCTTCCGGAAGCAATCCTGTTGTATAAAAAAATCACCGAATTGGCCTTCGACCGCGCCGAGCCTTTATTTGAAATGGCGAACACTTACCGGCTGGCCCAAGAAAGGGAAAAAGCCCGGGCGTTATATATTAAAGTGCTCGCCGGGTTCGCCGAATCGCTGGGAATGGAACACTACATTATCAGTGAATCGAGAACCCGCGCCCGGGAACTGGCACCAAAAATCAAGATGATGGGTGATAAGTGATTGGATGGTAACGACCACCGCCTGCCCGAGCCGGGCAAGACCGGCCAGGGACTGCAGACCGCCGACCGCCGCTTAAATCTGTCATTCTGAGCCTCCCTGTCCGCCGAAGCCTTAGCGAAGGCTGGATGGCGAAGAATCTCGATTATCGTTAGCCTTGTTTTCTTTTTTTGGGGGGTTGGTCTCGCTCCCCAAACCAATGTGCGCGATCACGTAGTCCGGGGCGGCGGCTCCGCAGGAGCTCGCCTTCA